>JAWVGK010000327.1:0-11093 GCA_033855155.1 Solirubrobacteraceae bacterium
TAGGCGATCACCAGCGCCTTCGGGTACACGCCGATAAGCCGTCGCGATGCGTCACGCGATCGGCGGACACCTCGCCATGCCCAGCACCAATGTGCGCCGTGTAGGGTCGGCGGCGAGCCGCCTATGCCGCGGTTGCCCGCGGTGGTTGCTCGCCGCCGCCCTTCGAACCGGACGTGCGAGTTCCCCCGCATCCGGCTCTCCACGGGCGTGCCGGTGGTCGTCTTCGAACAGGAGTGCGGTTGCTCGAGGTAGGCGGTCGTATCGCGTATGGCGATCCGTCCGCTCTGCCAGGGAGTCTCGATGCGCGCGGCCGGTAACCGACATGACTCAGAAGACCCGGTGGTAGCGCTCCAGCAGCTGCGCGGGGCGCGAGGTCCTTTGCGAGGCCGGTGGTCGCCGCTCCAGCGTCGTGCGTGCCTCGGCCTCAACCGCCGAAGACGCTCAACGTGCTGGTGCGCCAGACGCCGTCCGGGCGCGCCGCCCACGCGGAGGTGGCGGTGTCGTAGTTCCACTGGATCTGGATCGCGGTCCCGGCGTCCATCCATGCGATCCGCTTGTCGGCCGCCCAGGCGGCTTCGCCCGTGTGGCCGGCCGACCATCCCCATTCGCCGAGCATCAGCGGGATCGCGGCCTGGGTGCTGAACGTCTTGTACGGCTTGAGGAACGCGGCCTGCTGGCTGCGGTGGATCGTTGAGCTCGTGTAGGCGCTCGTCAGGCCCTCGGTCGCCAGCATCGGCCCGCCCTGATAGGTCGGGTGGATCATGCCGTTGAACTGGCGACCGTCGCAGGCGGGGTTCGTGTTGGTGCAGTAGGCCATGTAGTCGTGCACGTCGATGACGACGTTGCCGCCGACCTGGTCGTAGGCGGTCGGGGAGGCGTCGACGGCGCTGGCGTTCTGGGTGGCGTGGTCGTAGATCGGGGTCGCGCTCCCGTAGCCGTAGGCGACGAAGCCGATCCAGCTCGGGGCGAAGCCGGGCGCGCGCATCCACGAGATCATCTGGCGTTGGCGGGATTCGAGGTACGGGATCGAGCCGTTGCCGTTGCGGATCGCGCTGTCCTGCAGCGGCGGCTCGTTGAGGCCGAAGCCGATCACGGCCTTCGTGTACTTCGCGCTCGCGGGGTTGCCGTAGCGGTTGGCGAGGTACTGCGTCAGCGTCTGGCCGTAGGTCGCGTAGCGCTCCAGCTCGGTGGCCTGGGCAGCGGTCCACGACGGTGTGCGTCCGACGTTCAGATGCAGCTCGAGCAGCGTGTAGATGCCCGCCGCCTGTGCGCTCGCGACGTGGCGGTCGAGGTTGGCGATCGCCGCGGCGGAGACGACGCCGCGCGCCGGCTCGAAGTCGTCCCAGTGCACGACCGCGCGGTCGATCCGTCCGCCGAGCGCCTTGATCGCGTCGAAGTGCGACTGGTCCCAGACGAAGCTGGGGCCGACGTGCATGTTGAAGCCGCGCAGCGTCGGCAGCACGTAGCCGTTCTCGTCGACGATCGTGCGGCCGCTCGCCCGCAGGCGCGAAGGGAAGGCGGCCGGCGAGATCGGGTTGGCGGCCGCGCTGACGGTGTTGCTGTTGGCGTAGTTCGCCGCACCGTCGTAGGCGACGACGCGGAAGCTGTGCGAGACGCCGGGAGCGAGCCCCGCGACGGCGTAGGAGCGCGCGGTCGCGGGCAGGCCGGTCGCCCACGCGCCGTCCTGCCAGACCTCGTAGCGCGTCACCGCGACCTTGTCGGTGGCGGCGGTCCACGCGAGCGCGACCTGATGATCGCCCCCGGTGGCGGACAGCACGGGCGACGAGGGCTTCGTCGTGTCCGGCGGGGTCGTGACGTTGAAGCTCGCCGACACGACGCTCGTGGTGCCCGTCGTCTCGACGGCCGCGGTGATCGTGTGCGCTCCGGCCGACAGCGTGCCGACGTTCAGCGCGTTCGCGGCACCATCGCTGCGGGTGCCGGCGAAGTCGAACGGCGCGCTGCCTTCGGTCGTGCGCGGGGCGTGGCTGCGCGCCGGGTCGTCGAGGTAGAAGCGCACGCGCGTGGCGCCGGTCGTCGGCGTCGAGAAGACGTAGACGTTGGCCGGCTGGACGTAGCTCCTGCCCGACAGCGCGACGGCGCCCGAGCGATTGGCCTGCGAGCTGACCGCGAGCGAGTAGGTCGCGGCGTCCGCCGAAGCGGTGGCGAAGGCGCTCGTCAGCGATGCGGCGACGACGAATGCTGCGGGTCCTGGGCGCACGTGTGTCTCCTTTGGTGCTGCGAGAGCGCGGTCGTCCCAGGTCCCCCCTGCCGCCTGCCCATGCGTCGGACGCACAACGCACTATCTTCCTTTGCATTGCAGCGCTGTGTGAGGAACGTCACACTCGGCGCGCGCCCCTCAACCCACCGCGCCCGTCCCTGCCAGCCCCAGCGACGCGCGATACGCGCGCCACCCCCCGAACGCCGTGATGTCGCGAACGCCGGCGACCGCGTCGGCCTCGCACAGAAAGCCCTTCACCGTGCGCCCGTCCTCGAGCGCGATCGTGCCGATCACCAGCGGCGGTGGGACGCCCGCGACGAGGCGGCCGAATCCCTGCGCGGTCAGCTCCCAGACCTCGAGCTCGATGGCCGGCCCGTCGGGCGGCCCGCCGCCGACCATCCCAGGCTTCGCCGGCGTGCTGTCGGGCAGCGCGAACAGCCGGTAGCCCGGCGCGGCGGCGACGGTCTCGACGAGCCGCGCGCCCAGCCCGACGAGCTGGTGGTTCAGCGGCTCGCCCGACAGGTGCGCGCCGACGACCGCGATGCGGACCGTGTCGTCGTCGTCGGCCGTCTCGGCGGGCGGCTGCTCGGCGCCCCAGTGCGCGGCCAGCGCCAGCAGCGACCGGTCGGCGCCCGCCGGCGCGATCAGCGACACGCCGAACGGCAGGCCGTCCTCGCGCGCGCCGCCTGGCACCGCGATCGCGCAGAGGTCGAGCAGGTTGACGAAGTTCGTGTACGTACCGAGCAGCGCGTTGCGCACGATCGGCTCGTCCGCGACCTCGGCGCCCGTGAACGCCGTCGGCGTCGTCGGCAGCAGCAGCGCGTCGGCCTGCTCCCAGACCGCGCGCGTGCGCAGCCGCAGCTCGGCGAGGCGATGCGCCGCGCGGAACGCGTCGACCGCGCTGTGGTCGCGCCCGGTCATCACGACGCGCCGCACGACGGGGTCGACCTCGCGACGGTGGTCGGCCATGAACTGGCCGATCGACGCGTAGCGCTCGGAGATCCACGGGCCGTCGTAGAGCAGCCGCCCGGCCTCGGCGAACGGCTCGAGGTCGATCTCGACGACCTGCCAGCCGAGCGCCTGCGCCCGCGACAGCGCGCGCTGCCAGGCCGCCGCCGCGAAGCGATCGCCGCAGAACGTCAGCGCGTCCGGGCGCGGCACGGCGATCCGGGCGCCCGCCGGCGCGATGGCGGCGAGCGGCGCCACGACGCGCGAGAACGGATCGGCCGCGTCGAAGCCGGCCGCGACGTCGAGCACCCGCCCGGCGTCCGCGACGCTCTTGGTCATCAGCGACGCGCAGTCCAGGCTGCGGCAGGCCGGCAGCACGCCGCGCGTGCCGATCGCGCCGAGCGTCGCCTTGAGGCCGACGATGCCGTTCAGCGCCGCCGGCACGCGCCCGGATCCCGCCGTGTCGGTCGCCAGCGCGAACGGCACGGTGCCGTCCGCCACGACGACCGCCGATCCCGAGCTCGAGCCGCCCGACACGTAGCGCGCGTCGGCGACGCTCGCGCAGGCGCCGTAGGGCGTGCGCGTGCCCGTCAGCCCGGTCGCGAACTGATCCATGTTCGTCTTGCCGATCGGGATCGCGCCCGCCGCCATCAAGCGCGCCACGACGAACGCGCTCTCGCGCGGCGAGTACGCGAACGCCGGGCAGGCCGCGGTCGTCGGCACGCCCCGCAGGTCGATGTTGTCCTTGATCGCGAACGGGATCCCGTACAGCGGCAGGTCCGTCGACGCGTCGCGCAGGCGCGCGAGCGCCGCCTTGATCGCGCTCCACGCGACGAGCGAGATCCACGCCGGCTGCGCGGCCGAGCGCGCGCTCTCGTAGGCGCGCGCGACGACCTGCGCCGGATCCGACGAGCCGTCGCGGTAGTCCGCCAGGAGCCTGGCGATGCTCACGCCGGCTGCAGCGCGGGCTCTTCGCGGGGCGCGTCGGACGTCGTGGCGTAGGCCATGCGCTCAGCGTAGTCCTCGACGTCGACGGGATCGGAGAGGTCGATCTCGCGCTCGGGCACGCCCATCCGCGAGAAGACGAGGCAGACGACGCCCATCAGCGCGTAGCCGAGCGCGAGCTTCAGCTGGATCGACTCGAAGTCCAGCGACACCTTCGCGCCGTGGATCAGCCCGACGCACGCGAGCGCCGCGCCGAGGAAGCTGTAGCCCGCGGCCCACACGAAGCGCCGGTCGATCATGAAGACCGCGATCGCGCCGAGCAGCATCCCCGCGAGCACCGCCCCCTCGCCGAGCTTCAGCAGCCCCTCGTAGACGACGCCGTTGGCGCCCAGCGCCTCCAGGCCGACCTTGCCGGCGCTCGTGCCGGCCGCCGCGAGCGAGTTGTCGATCAGGCCCGACGCCCACGCCGCGACGTTCGGCACCACCGCCAGCACGATCGCGGCGTAGTGGGCCTTGGGCACCGCACGGAACGCCTGCGAGCCGATCACGAGGCCGATGAACAGCAGCACCGGGACGATCGCCGGCACCGGCAGGATCGCGCCGAGCAGCGGGAACATCCCGAACACGCACAGCGCGAAGATCAAGACGCCGGTCGCCAGCGAGTAGCCGATGCGCCCGCCGGCGGCCTTCCAGCCGGGATGGCCGACGTAGACGGCGGGCGGAAACGGGCTGCCGAGCGCCGAGCCGATGACGGCGCCCGTACCGTCGGCGAGCAGCACGTGGCGCAGGTTGTAGCGGTCGCCGGCGGCGGCCGCGCTCTCGACGTTGCTCATCGCCTCGGTGAAGTTGTAGATCCCGAGCGGGATCGCCGTCGCCAGCAGCGGCGAGATCCCGCCGAGGCCGTCGAACAGCTTGCCGAGGTTCAGCGTCGGGATCCCGATCGCGATGTCCTTGGCGGCGGTCGTCACGGCGGCCGTCTCCATGAAGCCGCCGGCCCAGGCGATCGCCGAGCCGAGCAGCAGCGCCGCCAGCCCGAGCGGGAAGTTGCCGGGCAGCGAGACGCCCGACACGAAGCCGATGATGATCAGCGCGAGCACCGGCAGCGCGATCCACGCCGCCTCCCACATCTGCGCCGCCGGGCGCATCGAGATGAACGTGATCGAGATGCCGGCGAGCGTGCCGAGCAGCGCGGCGCGCGGCGTGTACTTGCGGATCGTCGGCCCGACGAACGCGCCGATGAGGATGATCACGCCGATGATGAACGCCCACGCGAGGCCCGCCGTCCACGCCTTGATCGGGTCCTTCGTGGCGATGAACGTCGGCAGCATGACGACGAACGTCACGATGAACATGTGCGGCACGCTCGGGCCGTAGGGCATCGCCGTAACGTCGCTGCGGCCCTCCCTCTCGGCGAGCTTGCGCGCGAGGTAGAAGTAGAAGAGGTTGCCGACCAGCAGCTCGATGCCGAGCGCCGGGAGGATCACCTGGAAGACGTCGTGACCGGGGATCTGCACGACGCCGGCCGACAGGCCGGCGAGCACGAGCACGTTGACGAGCATGTTGATGCCGAGGCCGAAGAAGGCGTTGAGGTCGCCGCGCGTCCACAGCGGGATCGTGGTCTTCGGAGGGCCGGCGGCGGCGGGGACGGCGGTCATCGGTTCAGGCTCCTGTGTCGGCGACGACGGACAGCGGCAGCGACGCCTCGACGGCGGCGACGAGGTCCTGCGACGGGGCGACCCACCCAAAGATCCCGCCCTGGGCGGCGATCATCCGCAGGCCGACCTCCTGGAACTCCGCGAAGTACGAGCCGACGCAGTCCGACAGCACGAGGCACTCGAAGCCGCGGTCGTTGGCCTCGCGCACGGTCGTGTGGACGCAGACCTCGGTCGTGACGCCGGTGACGAGCAGGCTGCGGATCTGCGCGTTGCGCAGCAGCAGCTCGAGGTCGGTGGCGTAGAAGGCCCCCTTGCCGGGCTTGTCGAGCACGATCTCGCCGTCGATCGGCGCGAGCTCGTCGATGATGCCGTGGCCCTCCTCGCCGCGGATGAGCACGCGCCCGAACGGGCCGTGTGCGCCGATCGGCGTGTCGAGGTGTCCGCGGGCGAGCTTCGCCGGCGGGCAGTCGGCCATGTCGGGCCGGTGGCCCTCGCGCGTGTGGATGACCATCATCCCGGCGGCGCGGGCGCAGTCGAGCACGGCGCCCAGCGGCTCGACGACCCGCGTCAGCATCGAGACGTCGTTGCCGAGCATCGCCCCGAAGCCGCCGGGCAGCAGGAAGTCGCGCTGCATGTCGATGATGACCAGCGCGGTCGTCGCGAGATCCATCTCATACGGATAGGGCGCGGCCGGCACGGTCACCCGCGCGCTCGGGGCGGACTGTGGCTCAGGGGGCATCGATGCCTTTCGGAGTGGGTCGCCGCGACTCGGCTGCCGCGGTTGTATGCAGTGCGGTCCACATGAAGCGGTGGTGAGCGCAAGCTACGCCGCCCGCCACGGCGCTCGCTTTGGCCCGTTGGCCCAGAGTGCAGCGCGATGTTTCGCCCGCGTGTCCATGCCCGCTCCGCGGGCGCCGCATTACCGTGCCGGGCAGATGAGCACGCCGTTGTATGCAACCGCCAGGGCCGTCGCCGCCCTCGCGGCGGCGCGCCCGCAGCTCGTCGACGTCGTGGCGGCGCGCGACGTCGTCGCGCACCTCGCCGCGGGCGGCGCCTGCCACGCGGGGCCGCCGATCGCGTCGCAGGCGATGTGCGGCCCGATGCGCGCGGCGCTCGGCGTCGCGCTCGCGCTCGACGGCGCCGGCGGCGGCGACGCCGCGCGTGCGCTAGCGCTCGCCGACGCCGGCGAGGTGGCGCTGCTGCCCAACCACGACGCCGGCGGCGTCGGGCCCATGTCCGGCGTGGTCACCGGCTCGATGCCGGTCCTCGTCGCGCGCGACGAGGCGACGGGCGCGACGGCGTGGTGTCCGCTGAACGAGGGCTCGGGCAAGGTGCTGCGCTACGGCGCCGACGACGAGGAGGTCGTCGCGCGGCTGGTCTGGATGCGCGACGTGCTCGCGCCGGAGCTCGCGCGGGCGCTCGCCGCGCACGGCCCGCTCGACCTCCTGGATCTGCACGCGCGGTCGCTCGCGCTCGGCGACGAGTGCCACCACCGCACCGAGGCCGGCACCGCGCTGATCGCCGACGCGCTCGCGCCGCTGAGCGACGAGGTCGACGCGTTCGTGCGCGGCAACGGCCAGTTCTTCCTGAACGTCGCGATGGTCTTCGCGAAGCTCGCGCTCGTCTGCGCGGAGGGGGTCGCGGGCTCGTCGCTCGTGACCGCCGTCGCGCGCAACGGCGTCGAGGTCGGGGTCAAGCTGTCGGGCACGGGGCAGCGCTGGTTCACGGGTCCGGCGGCGCTGCCGGACCCGGCCGCGCTGTATCCGGGCCACGCGCTCGACGAGATGCAGGCCGACCTCGGCGACTCGGCGATCATCGAGGTCTACGGCCTCGGCGCGCTGGCGATCGGCTCGTCGCCGCTGTCGGCGCCGTCGGTCGGGCTGGACCCGGCGACGATCGACGAGCGCATGGCGACGCTGTGGCGGATCGCCGCCGGCGAGCACCCGGGCCTGTCGCTCGTCTCGCCGGCAGGGAAGCGCTCGCCGGCGATCCTCGGCGTCGACGCGCGCGCGGTCGTGCGCGAGGGGATCGTCCCGCCGATCCACACCGGCATCGCGCATCGTGAGCCCGGCGTCGGGCAGATCGGCGGCGGCGTGACGCTGCCGCCGCTAGGGGCCTTCGTCGCGGCCGTCGCGGCGCTCGACGCGCCGGGCGCCTAGCCTCCGGCACATGGCCCGGACGAACGGCACGCGCGCGACGCAGGCGGACCGGGTCTACCGCGCGCTGCGCGAGCGTCTGCTGCGCGGCGACATGCCGGTCGGGCGGCGGCTCGTCGAGCAGCAGCTCGCGGAGGACTTCGAGACCAGCCGCACGCCGGTGCGCGAGGCGCTGCGCCGCTTGGAAGGCGACGGCCACATCGTCCGCGACCGCGGCGGCGGGATGTGCCCGAGCGCACCGAGCGTCAAGTCGATGCGCGAGCTCTACGAGGTGCGCGTCGCGCTCGAGGAGCTGTGCGCGCGGCGTGCGGCATCCAGCGGCGACCGCGGCCGCATCGAGGCGATCGAGCAGGACTGGCGGGCGCTGGACGCCGCCTGTCACGACACGCGCGCGCTGCCGCGCGGGCCGGACTTCGTCTACGCCGACGAGGGCTTTCACCGCGCGCTCGCCGCCGCCAGCGGCAACGACGTCGCCGAGACGCTGCTCGGCGACCTCAACGACCGCATCCGCATCCTGCGCATCTACGACTTCACGACCGACGACCGCATCGGCGCGACGATCGCCGAGCACCTCGAGATCGTCGCCTGCGTGCTCGCCCGCGACGCCGACGCCGCCGCGGCGTTCATGCGCGCGCACGTGCAGCGCTCGGCGCTCGTCGTGCGCGAGCGCGTCGGCGCCGCGCTGGCGAGGATGTTCGAGCTGCCGGCCGAGTAGGTCGGGTCCTCGCGCCGGGGGGTGGACGGGGTTTCGGGGCCGCAGCCGCCCACAACCTCATCCACCCCTCGCCGAAGGCGCCCTCCGCGCCCTGGCGTAGGCTGCAGCGCATGGCCGGCGGCCGTGCGATCGCACCATCACGCGCGCTGCGCGCGGCAGCCGCGCTCGCGGCGCTGCTGTCGCTCGCCGCCCCGGCGGCCTCGCGCGCGGACGTCTTCAACGGCCGCATCGCCTTCTCGAGCGAGCGCGTCGAGCCGGCCGCGGGCGCCGAGCGCGCGTTCGACATCTTCAGCATGGACGCCGACGGCAGCGACGTGCGACGGCTGACGACGAACCCCGACAACGATCGCCAGCCCGACTGGTCGCCGAGCGGGCACGACGTCGCCTACTCGATCGACAAGCCGAACGCGACGAAGAACTTCGAGGTCGCGCGGATGACCGCCGCCGGCACGGGGCACCGGCAGCTGACGAGGTCGCCGACCGACGTGGCGTCGAGCCAGCCGTCGTGGCGCCCGGACGGCAAGGGGATCCTCTTTCGCCGCAGCGGCCCGGGACGCACCGGCTCGATCTGGCAGATGGGGCTGCTCGGCGAGCGCCCGCGGCTGCGCTTCGCGCCGCCGAACGACCCGCTGTATCCGACGTGGTCGCCCAACATGAAGCGCGTGCTGTTCGCCGCGATCCTGTCGCCGCGCGGCGACACCGACCGCGGCATCTTCACGATCGAGGCCAAGGGCGGTCGGCTGCGCACGCTGTTCGACGTCGCCGACTCCTACGACTCGGGGCCCGCGTGGTCGCCAGACGGGCGACGGATCGCGTTCGAGAGCGATGCCGACGTCGCCGGCGGCAACCCCGAGCACGACCGCGAGATCTGGACGATGGCCGCCAACGGCACGCACCGCGTGCAGCTGACGCACAACACGCTGCACGACGAGGGGCCTACGTGGTCGCCCGACGGCACCATGCTCGCCTACACGAGCGGCCTCGACGACACGCACGGCGACATCAACGTCATGTCCGCGGCCGGCCGCCACATGCGCGCGCTGACGGTGTTCGCCGGCGCCGACGAGTCCCCCGACTGGCAGGCGATCCCCGCGCCGCACACCGCCAGGCGCTGCGGCGACGTCACCACCGGCGGCCTCGGCGTGCGCGACGTGCGCGCGCTCGGCAGCGGCCTGCGCTGCCCGGCGGCGCGCGCCCTCGCACGCCGCTGGGCCGAAGCCGGGCGCCCCGCGCGCGTCGAGGACTTCCGCGCCGCCGTCGACGGCTTCGGCGGGCTGCGGCGCGTCGTGCTGCGTCGCGGCGCCGGCGACGCGCGGCGGGTCGTCGCGTTCCTGCAGCAGTAGCGTTTCTCAGCCCCGCGTCGCGAGATCCTCCCGCGCCCGCGGCCGGGCCTGTCGCCTGCCGATCCGCCGGGCCAGCAGGCCGGCGGCGACGAGCGCCAGCCCGACGCCGGGCCACAGCGGCGACGGGCCGGCGGGATCGTTGGCGACCGCGCCGGCGGCCGCGAGCGCCGCCGCGCCGGTGCGGACGCGGAACGTCGCGGTGTCGACCGTCGCCACGAGCGCGCCCTTGCGCCGCAGGTCCAGCCGTGAGCCGCGGCCGCCGAGCGCGAGCCGCAGGTCGTAGGCGTTGCGCCCCGCGAACGGCGTGCCCTCGAGGTCGATGCAGACGGCCTTGCGATCGACCGTGTCGAGCGCGTGGATGAACGGGTGCTTGCCTGCGCCGTCGTAGAGCGTGTAGGCCCAGCGCCCGCCCGTCCCGACGACCCGCGTCACCGGGATGCCGTTCATCTCGTCGGGCGGCTCGCGCGGATCGACGACGGCCTTCGGGTCCAGGCGCCGCCGGGCGAGGTCGTAGACGCGCACGCGGTACTTCGTCGGATCCGACGGCGACAGGTAGTTGACGAGAAACAGCGAGCGGCCGTCGGGCGACAGCGCGTCGAAGCTGAACTCGCCGGGCAGTCGCACGGTCTGCGACCGGCGCAGGCGCGGCTCGACGGCCATCACGGCGAACTCCGACTGCTTGCGCGGGTAGCGGTCGCGAGCGCGGGCGAGCACGAGCGTCGCGCCGTCGGCGGAGATGCCGCCGGCGGTCGAGTCGAACGCGACGACCGGGACGCCGAAGCGCCCGCGCAGGTCGCGGCGGCTCGTGACCCTGCCGCTGCTCGTGCGCTGCGCGAGCACCGCGGTGTGGCCGGCGATCGACACCGTGAGGTAGCGGGTGGCGGTCGTGGGAGCGAGGACGCCGCTGGGGCTGTCCTCCAGCGGCAGCGCGAGCCCGCCGGCGGCTGCGGCGGGGGCGGGTGCGACGAGCGCGAGCGCCGCGATCGCAGCGCCGGCGCCGGCTCGGGACCTGCGGGTGATGGGCATGCGACCCATACGCCGCTCGCGCCCGAGGAGGTCCCGAAGGGCGCGGCCGCCCGCGCCCGACCACCCGCCGCGCCCGCGCGCGATCGG
>JAWVGK010000328.1:0-4988 GCA_033855155.1 Solirubrobacteraceae bacterium
ACGTACTCGCCGCGCAGCTTCTCGGCGGCGGCGAACAGCTCGGCGCCGTTCTCAGGGTGCACGACGAGCTGGACGAGCCCAGCGCGGTCGCGCAGGTCGATGAAGATCAGGCCGCCGTGGTCGCGGCGGTTGTGGACCCAGCCGGCGACGCGCGCGGTCGTGCCCGCGCGCGCGGCGTCGAGGTCGCCCGCCCAGCTGTCGCGGTAGGGGTTGGCGCGTGGTGGGCGACGCATCAGCGCACGCCCCGCGTGCGCAGGATTCGCGCCACGAGCTCGCTCGCGGCGACCTCGTGCTGCTCGCCCGCCTGCATGTCCTTCAGCACCGTCGTCTCGTCGCCCACGACCGCAACGTACCGGGCGCCGATCCGATCGGCGTGCTTGAGCTGCCCCTTGCGCGAGCGCCCGGCGAGCTCGACCTGCGCGTTCAGGCGCGCGCGGCGGGCCTCGTCGACCACCGCGAAGGCCGTTGCCCGCTGCTCGGGGCCGTCGTAGGCGACATAGAGGTCGACGGGCGGCGGCGCGGACGGCACGCCCGCCGAGGCGAGCAGGATCCGCTCCACGCCCGCGGCCCAGCCGCAGCCCGGCGCCGGCGGGCCGCCGAGCATCTCGACGAGCCCGTCGTAGCGCCCGCCGCCACCCACGCCGCTCTGGGCGCCGAGCGCGTCGGAGGTGAACTCGAAGACCGTCCGCGAGTAGTAGTCCAGCCCGCGCACGAGCGTCGGGTCGACCTCGTAGTCGATCTCCGCGCGGTCCAGCAGCTCACGCACGGCGGCGAAATGCTCGGCGTCGGCGGCATCGAGGTGATCGAGCAGCAGCGGCGCGTCGGCCATCACCGCGCGCGTGCCGGGATGGTCGGAGTCGAACGCGCGCAAGGGGTTGAGGTCGATGCGGCTGCGCACGTCGGCCGACAACCGGTCCTCGTTCGTGCGCAGGTGATCCTGCAGCCGCTCGCGGTAGGCGTGGCGCGCGTCGAGCGTTCCGAGGCTCGACACGCGCAGCCGCAGGCCGCCGACCTCGAGCTCGTCGAGCAGCGTGGCGAGCAGGACGATCAGCTCGGCGTCGACGGCGGGGTCGTCGGAGCCGATCGCCTCCGCGCCGATCTGCCAGAACTGGCGATGGCGGCCGGCCTGCGGCTTCTCCTGGCGTAAGAAGCTCGACAGGTACCAGAGCTTCACCGGCTGGGGCAGCTTGTGCATGCCGTGCTCGGCGTACGCGCGGCAGATCGGCGCGGTGCCCTCGGGGCGCAGCGTCACCGAGCGCCCGCCGCCGTCGTCGAAGGTGTACATCTCCTTCTGCACGATGTCCGTCGACTCGCCGACGCCGCGCGCGAACAGCTCGGTGTGCTCGAAGGTCGGCGTCTCGATGCGCCGGTAGCCGGCGCCCTCGAGCACGCGGCGGGCGGTCGCCTCGAGCGCCGCGCGCGCGTCGGCGGGGTCCGGCAGCACGTCGTACGTGCCGCGCGGGACCTGGACCTTGCGGCTCACCGCTGTGACAGCTCGGCGAGGAAGGGGTTGGACGCGCGCTCGGCGCCGAGCGTCGTGATGCCCATGTGGCCGGGGTAGACGACCGTGTCGTCGTCGAAGCCCTTGAGCAGCGTCGCGATCGACGCACGCAGCGTCGGCCAGTCACCGCCCGGCAGGTCGACGCGCCCGACGGAGCCCTGGAACAGCACGTCGCCGGAGAACAGCGTGCGCGCGTCACGGATCGCGTAGGTGACGTGGCCGGGGCTGTGGCCGGGCGTGAAGACGACCTCGATCGTCATGCCGGCGAGCTCGAGCGTCTCTCCGCCGCGGACGGTGTGCTCGGGATCCCAGGACTCGAACGGGCCGAACCCCGGCCAGGGGACGAACGCCATGACGTCCTGCAGGACCGCCACCTCGAGCTCGGGGCACCACACGGGCGCGCCGGTCGCGCGGGCCAGCGGCGCGACCGCGCCGACGTGGTCGAAGTGCGTGTGCGTCAGCAGGATCGCGTCGAGCGTCAGGCCCTGCGACCGGATCGCGTGCAGCAGCCGCGGCGCCTCTTCCCCCGGGTCGACGATCACCGCGTGGTCGGCGCCGTCGAGCCGTGCGAGGAAGCAGTTCTCCTGCACCGGTCCGACGGTGAGCATCTGCACGTCCATCAGGCGGCGCGCTTCTTCGTCTCGAGCTTCGCGCGGCGGCGGAAGACGAGCTGGTCGGTGAAGTAGCCGAGCGGCACGTAGAAGAGGAAGACGAACGCCGTCAGCGGGATCGCGCGCACCGGCTCGGTGTGAAACAGCGTCACGAGCAGGATGCCGAAGACGACCGCCGCGATCGCCGCGCGCTGCGCTGCCGAGCGCCATGTCGGCGGTCGCATGAGGCGCTCGCGGCGCTGCTGCGCGGCGAGCTCCTTGTCGGTCGCCTTGCGCTCCTCCGGGGTCGGCTTTCGCCCCGTCCGCCCGCGTGCCTCGACGATGCCGGCCGCGTTGCCACGATGCTTGCTGCGCCGCTTCTTCTTCGTCTGCGCCATCAGGCATGGGAGGTTAGACGCCGCGGGTGGCGGCCCGCCGTCAGCCCGCTAGCGCGTCCTCGATCGTGCGCCGGTTGCGGACCGCGACGTGCGCCGGGAAGCCGTCGAACGCCGCCGCGGGCGCGAGGCCGACGAGCTCGCAGCAGGCGACATCGGCGTGGCGCGCGACGGCGGCGACGAGCCGGGCGAGCGGCACGGCGAGGTGGTCCTCGACGTTCGTGCTCACCTGCGCGACGTGCCCGCGCGCGGCCAGCTCGAGCCCCAGCGCCCGCACGCCAGGCAGGCCGTCGGCGCCGCCCTCGCGGATGAGCGCGGCGATGGCGCGCGCGTCGGCGAGGCTCGCCGGCGCGGCGAGCTCGACGTTGAACGCGACCAGCGGCGCGCGCGCGGCGACGAGCACGGCGCCGTGGCGCGGGTCGACGGCGACCGGGCCGAAGTCGGGCTTCAGCGCGCCACTGGCGACGCGCTCGGCGAGCCGCGCGACGCCGCCGCGGCGCAGCTCGGCCCGCGAGCGGCCGCCGGCCAGCGGCCCGTAGAGGAACACGGGCAGCCCCGCGCGGCCGAGCTCCTCGCCGGCGACCAGCGCCTCGGCGCAGGCCGCGCCGCGGCGCGCCGCGTCGAGGTGCACGACCGGCGCGACGTCGAGCGCGCCGACGTGCGGATGGCTGCCGCGCTCGCGGCGCAGGTCGATGCGCCTCGTGCATTCGCGCGCGCCGGCGACGAGCGCGGGCGCGAGCTCGCCGGCGGCGCCGGCGAGCGTGTAGACGGTGCGGTGATGGTCGGAGTCGGAGTGGACGTCGAGCAGCCGCGCGCCGGTCGAGGCGAAGGCGGCGGCGATCGCGTCGATCGCCGCGGCGTCGCGACCCTCCGAGACGTTGGGGATCGTGAGCAGGGTGTCGGCAGCGCTCACGGGCCGAGCACGTAGCGCCCGGCGTCGAGCACCTGCGTCGTCCCGATCCATAGGCTCGGCGCGAGCACGACGACGTCCTCGTGGACGGGCACCGTGACCGTGCCGCCGATGCCGGCGCTGGCGCCGAAGGCGATGTGCGCGGTGCCGAGGATCTTCTCGTCCTCGAGCGTGTTGCCGGTCAGCGTCGCGCGGTCGTTCGTGCCGACGCCGAGCTCGGCGAGGTTGCGCCCATGGGCGCCGTGCGCGTCGAGGTGCGCGAGGAACGCCGCGGCGCCCTCCCCCTCGGCCTCCCGCAGCCGGCCGCCGCGCACCTCCAGCAGGACCGGGTCCGCGGCGAGCGCGCCGAGCAGCGACGCCGCGGCGATCGTCCCGTCGCCGCCGGCCGGCGAGGCGAAGCCCTCGCCGCAGGGCAGGTTGCCGAAGGCGCCGAGCGCGCGCAGGTCGCCGTCGTCGGCGATCGCGTCGCGGCCGCGCAGGTCGAAGCGCATGTCGGTGCCGCGGTCGCACGTCAGGTGCGCGTCGCCGGCGGCGCTCAGCAGGCGCGCGACGGCGTGGCAGCGCGCGCTCATCGCGTCGAAGTCCGCGCTCATCAGCCGCGCGAGCAGGTCGGCGGTGACGCCGGGCATCGTCGCGCCGCGCGTGCCGCCCTCGGACGCGCGCTTGCGCGCGCTGGTGTGCGACAGCGACGGCAGGCACGGGGCGACGAAGACGTCGGCGGCGGCGAGCGCCGCGGCGACCGGCGGCGGCGGCTCGGTGCCGCGGCCGGGGTTCGGCGGCAGGATCGTGAGGACCGCGTCGCCGCCGGCCGCGCGCGCGGCGTGCATCAGCGCGTCGCCGAGGGCGGCGTTGCCGGGATCGGCGACGACGAGCACGGTCTCGTCGGCGCCGATGCCCAGGCAGCGCTCGACGACCGTTTGGAGTGCGCGATCGAGATCCTGCATCTGCGGGGCGCCGGCGGCCAGCTCAGCCCGCGATCACGGCCACCTTGATGCGCCCGGACCCGAGGTTCTTGGTGAGCTGCGCGCCGACCGTGGCGGTGCACTCGACGGCGCCTGAGAGCGGCAGCGGCAGCGCGCGGACGTTCGGCGGACGCGTGCGGTAGCGGCCGTGGGCCGTGCGGGTGCCGCTCGGCTTGTAGCACGCGAGCAGCCAGTCGACGGTCACGGTCTGCTTCGGCGCGGCGCTGACGCGGATGCTGACGCCGGAGGGGTTCTTGATGCGCCCGCGCGCCTGCGCGATCGCCAGCCGTCCCTCGCTGCGCGCGACGTCGAGCCGGCCGGTGCCGTTGACGACCCGAGCGCGCTTGATCTTGTGTCGCTTGGCCTTGTGGGCGCCGGACCCCTTCTTCGCCTTCTTCGCCGCGGTCGTCGTCTTGGCGGTCTCGCCCTTCTCGTCGTCGCCGCCGGTGAACAGCAGCACGGCCCCGCCGCCGAGGAGCACGATGACGAGGAACACGACCACGATCGCGGCCATCGGGTTCGCCAGGAGCTGTGCGGCCTGCGACTTGATCTTCTTCACGCGATTCCCTTTGGTTGACCTGCGACGGCCGGCTGCCCGGCATTCTCCCTCTCGGCAGCAAGCTGCGCGCC
>JAWVGK010000329.1:0-6186 GCA_033855155.1 Solirubrobacteraceae bacterium
TCAGTCGCTGAAGGCGTCGTGGGACGCCATCCGGTGGTGCTCGCGCAGGCCGCTGAGCTGCGTCTCCGCGCGCTCGACGAGGCTTCGCAGCTGCACCGCGTCGAGGCGGTCGTCGAGGTCGGCGATCTCGAACAGCGCGTCCCACAGCGCGAGCTTGCCCTGCACGCCGGAGCGCAGCATCTCGAGCTCCTGCACGCGCGACAGCGGCGAGTAGCTCGTGAGGTGCTCGTTGGGCTTCATGCGCCCGATCTTCTCGCCGATCTTCGCGCCGGCGATCTTGAGCTTGCTCTTGTCGACGTCGAAGCGCTCCATGTAGGAATCGAGCGTCGCGATGTCCTCCTCGATCTGCTGGGCGAGCATCGTCAGGAAGTCCTCGTAGCGCGTGCCGACGTTCTCGTCGCGCAGGCGCTGCGCGAGGTCGATGCCCATCGCCGCACCGGCCCGGTGGTCCTGCAGGTACGTGCTCAGGTAGTCGATCTGCGTGGGCATCGGGTCTCCTCGGTCGGTCGGCGGCGCGCCATCCCCCGGCCCTACCCGTTCGCCGCACGACGGCAACCGGGCGGGCCGGTACCTTCCGACGATGCGCCTGATCGTCGCCCGCTGCGAGGTCCGCTACACCGGCCGCCTGATCGCCGTGCTGCCCGAGGCGCTGCGCCTGCTGATGGTCAAGGCCGACGGCTCGTTCATGGTCCATGCCGACAGCGGCGGCTACAAGCCCAGCAACTGGATGACGGCGCCGACGGTCATCGAGGAGCAACCCGACCGGATCGTCGTGCGCAAGCGCGCCGGCGCGACCGAGGACCGTCTCGAGATCCTCATCTCCGAGGTCGTCTCGGACGTCTGCCACGACATGGGCGAGGCCGCGGCGCTGGAGAAGGACGGCGTCGAGCGCGACCTGCAGGAGGCGCTCGCCGCGTCGCCGCAGTTCTGCGGTGAGGGATTCCGGCTCGTGCGGCGCGAGTGGCCGACGGACATCGGCCCCGTCGACCTCATGTGCCGCGACTGCGAGGACGCCTGGATCGCGGTCGAGATCAAGCGCATCGCGACGATCGACGCCGTCGAGCAGCTCACGCGCTACCTGCATCGCATCCGCCTGGACCCGGCGATGGCGAGCTGTCGCGGCGTGCTCGCGGCGCAGGCGATCAAGCCGCAGGCGCGCGTGCTCGCGCAGTCGCGCGGGCTGGACTGCGTCGAGATCGACCTCGCCGTCCTGCGCGGCGAGCGCGAGCCCGACCTCACGCTGTTCGCCTGAGGGCGCGCCCGCCGCGTCGGATCGAGCGTCCGTCGAGGGCGCGCCCGCCGGATCGGATCGAGCGTCCGTCGAGGGTGCCCGCCGGGTCGGATCGACCGTCCGTCGAGAGCGCGTCGCGGGGTCGGATCGGGCGTCCGTCCAGATCGCGCGCCCGACTCGCGGTCCGATAGGACAGCCGGTCCAGCCCGACGACGCGCCACCTGGCCCCAGCGCGCAAATCTCCCGAGCGCGCTCGACAAGCCCCACCGCGAGCCTCATGCTCGACCGATGGCCCGGCGTCCTCCACAGATCGTCGCGTTCGGAGGGGGCGGCTTCTCGATGGACGGCAACCCATTGCTCGACGAGTTCGTGCTGGAACTCACCGGCAGCGAGCGGCCGAAGGTCTGCTTCCTGCCGTCCGCCTCGGGCGACGCCGACCACTACATCGTGCGCTTCTACCGCGCCTTCTCGCCCGCGAGGTGCGAGCCCTCGCACGTGTCCCTGTTTCGCCGCGACAAGGGCGCCGGCCTCGGCTGCGACCTCGCGACGCACCTGCTGTCGCAGGACCTCATCTACGTCGGCGGCGGTAGCGTCGTGTCGCTGCTGGGCGTGTGGGCCGCGCACGGCGTCGGCGACGTGCTGCGCGAGTGCTGGCTGCGCGGCACCGTGCTGTGCGGGCTGAGCGCCGGGTCGCTGTGCTGGTTCGCCGACGCGGTGACGGCGTTCCACGGGCCGCCGCAGCGCGTTCCCGGGCTCGGGCTGCTGCCATACTCCAACTGCGTGCACTACGACGGCGAACCCGCACGGCGCGAGAGCTATCACCAGTTCCTCAGCGAGGGCATGGCGCCCGGCTACGCGGCCAGCGACGGCGCGGCCTTGCACTTCCGCGGCGAGTCGCTGGCGGGCGTCGTCTCGTCGCGGCCGCAGGCGAGCGCCTGCTGGGTCGAGGAGGTCGGCGGGGACATCTCCGAGGTGGCGCTGCCGGTTCGCTGGCTCGGCGAGTCCAGAACATTGACCGCCGCCTGACGGGTCGCATGAGCCGCACGATCCTCGCCATGGGCGGCGGTGGGTTCACGATGGAGCCCGCCAACCCGGCGCTCGACGACTTCATCCTGACGCTCGCGCGCTCGCGCGAGCCGCGGATCCTGTTCCTGCCGACGGCCAGCGGCGACCCGAACGCGCAGATCGCGGCGTTCCGCGCGACGTTCGGCGACCGCGCGTGCCGGCCGATCCACGTGTCGCTGTTTCGCCTCGAGCAGCAGCCGTGGGACCTGCGCGAGCTCATCCTCTCGCAGGACATCGTGTACGTCGGCGGCGGCTCGATGCGCAACCTGCTGGCGATCTGGCGCGAGCACGGGATCGACGTGCTGTTGCGCGAGGCGTGGGAACGCGGCGTCGTGCTTGCTGGGCTGAGCGCCGGCGCGATGTGCTGGTTTGCGAACGGCGTCACGCGCTCGGCCGGCAGCCCCGCCCCCGCCGCCGGGCTCGGCTTCCTTGCGGGCAGCATGACCGTGCACTGCGACGGCGACCCGACGCGCCTGCCCGTCTTCCTCGACGCGATCGCCGGCGGCGTCGTGCCCGACGGCTACGCGGTCGACGACGGCGTCGGCCTGCTGTTCGACGGCGAGCAGCTCGTGCGCGTCGTCAGCTCGCGTCCCGGAGCGCGCGCCTATCGCGTCGAGCGCTCGGGCGACGGCGCGCTGCGCACCGCGATCGAACCCGAGCTACTGCTGGCCGCGCCGTACGGCCTGCGGCGCGACGTCCCGGCGGACATCCGCGAGTTTCGCGCCGAGCGCTACGGCGCCGCCGGCCGGCGCTGACGGGACCGTCGCGCGGGCGGGCGGCGGCGGTCACTCGCCGTTGAGCGTCACGAGCAGCGATCGCGAGCCGCCGCGGTCGCGGTGCTCGCAGAGGTAGATCCCCTGCCACGTGCCCAGCGCGAGTCGCCCGTCGCTGATCGGCAGCGCCAGCGCGCAGCCCATCAGCGAGGCCTTGACGTGCGCGGGCATGTCGTCGGCGCCCTCGAGCGTGTGCGTCCACGCGAAGTCCTCCGGGATCGCGGCGTCGAACCACGTCTCGAAGTCGCGACGGACGTCGGGCGAGGCGTTCTCGTTGAGCGTCAGCGACGCCGACGTGTGGCGGATGAAGATGTGCGCGAGCCCGACGCGCAGATCGCGCAGCGCGGGCAGGCCCTCGACGATCTCATGCGTGACGAGGTGCACGCCGCGCGGGCGCGGGTTCAGGTCGATGTGGTGCTGGCTCCAGCTCATGTCGGGCATCGTGGCACGTAGATGTGAGACTAAGCGTTCGCCGGGTAGCATCACCTACATGCCAATCGAGAGTGGAACACACAAGATCGGTCCGAGCAACGGATCGCTGAAGATCAAGACCGGCAAGGAAGGCGCGGCCGCCAAGATGGGCCATGACCTGGTCCTCGGCGTCAACAGCTGGGAGGCGACGGTGGAGGGCGGCGACAGCCCGTCGATCTCGCTGACCGCAGACCCCGGCTCGGTCGAGGTCATCGAAGGCTCGGGCGGCGCGAAGCCCCTGTCGGACAAGGACAAGGCCGACATCAAGAAGAGCATCGGCAACAAGGTCCTCGGCAGCTCGCAGATCACCTTCACGTCGAGCGAGGTCGAGGACAACGGCGGGCAGATCGTCGCCAAGGGCGACCTCAGCATCGCCGGCAAGAGCAGCTCGGTGAGCGTCCCGCTGTCGGCCAGCGGCGGCAAGCTCGCCGGCAGCATCAAGCTCAACCAGGACGACTTCGGCATCAAGCAGTTCTCGGCGATGATGGGCGCGCTGAAGGTCGGCAAGCAGGTCGAGGTGCTGATCGAGGGAGAGGTTCCGACGGGCTGAGCCGCGGGGCCTCCTCGGCGCGTCGCCTGCAAGCGCCGTCGAGGTTCTCGTAGCGGCGAAGCTCGCGACGGAGTGATACAACCCCGTCTCGGTGCGGGAGGAGCGACGCGCCGAGCAGCGTGGGGAGTCCGCTCGAAGGCACCGCGCGAGCGTCTTCGAACGGGGCTGCGGCGGATGCCGCGCCGGCACCTGCCAGCATCCGGTGATCGCCAACGCACCGCGACTGCTGTGGGAGCCGAGCGCGGCGTTCGCGCTGCGCACGCGGATGCGCGCGTACATGGACTGGCTCGCCGCACGGCACGGCGTGCGGGCCGTCACGTACGACGAGCTGTGGCGGTGGTCGATCGACGACGTGGACGCGTTCTGGTCGTCGATCGCCGAGTACTTCGACGTGCGCTTCGACGCGCCGCCGCGGGCGGTGCTGGAGCGCCGCGAGATGCCGGGCGCGCGCTGGTTTGCGGGGTCGACGCTGTCGTATCCCGAGCACGTCTTCCGCGGCCACGACGACGCCGACGTGGCGATCCGCCACGCCTCCGAGCTGCGGCCGCTGGCGCAGATGACGTGGGGTGAGCTGCGTGCGCTGACGGCGAGCATCCAGTCGGGGCTGCGCGCGCTCGGCGTCGGGCGCGGCGATCGCGTCGTGGCGTACATGCCGAACGTCCCGGAGACGATCGCCGCCTTCCTCGCGGTCGCGGGCCTCGGCGCGATCTGGTCGAGCTGCTCGCCGGACTTCGGCGCCCGCTCGGTCGTCGATCGCTTCGCGCAGATCGAGCCGAAGGTCCTGCTCGCGGTCGACGGCTACCGCTACGGTGGCCGCGACCACGACCGTCTCGCGGTGCTCGCCGGGCTGCAGCGCGAGCTGCCGACCGTGCAGCGGACGGTCGTGCTCGGCTACCTGTCGGCGCGGCCCGACCTGTCGGGCCTGGACCGCGCGATCGACTGGCACGAGCTGTTGACGAGCGGCGAGCCGCAGGCGCGGCCGCTGTTCGAGACCGTCCCGTTCGACCATCCCCTGTGGGTCCTGTACTCCAGCGGCACGACCGGCCTGCCGAAGGCGATCGTCCACGGCCACGGCGGGATCGTGCTCGAGCAGCTCAAGAAGCTCAACCTGCACATCGACGCCCACGCCGGCGATCGCGTCTTCTGGTTCACGACGACGGGCTGGATGATGTGGAACTTCCTCGTCGGCGTGCTGCTGACCCCGGCCTCGATCGTGCTCTACGACGGCAGTCCGGCGGCGCCGTCGCTCGAGCGCCTGTGGGAGCTCGCGGCCGAGGCGCAGATCACGTGCTTCGGCACGAGCGCGGCGTTCCTCGCGAGCTGCATGAAGGCCGGCGTGCGGCCCGCGGCGGGGCGCGACCTCGGTGCGCTGCGCAGCGTCGGCTCGACCGGCTCGCCGCTGTCGCCGGAAGGATTTCGCTGGGTGTCCGAAGAGCTCGGTCCGACGACGTGGCTGTTCTCGACGAGCGGCGGCACCGACGTCTGCACGGCGTTCGTCGGCGGCTGTCCGCTGGAGCCGGTGTACGAGGGCGAGCTGCAGGCGCGCTCGCTGGGTTGCGACGTGCGGGCGTTCGACGAGCAGGGGCGCTCGCTCGTCGGCGAGGTCGGCGAGCTCGTCATCTGCCAGCCGCTGCCGTCGATGCCGGTCTGCTTCTGGAAGGACCCCGGCGGCCAGCGCCTGCGCGAGGCGTACTTCGCGATGTACCCCGGCGTCTGGCGCCACGGCGACTGGATCGAGATCACTGAGCGCGGGACGTCGATCATCTACGGGCGCTCGGACTCGACGATCAACCGCGGTGGCGTGCGGATGGGCACGAGCGAGATCTACCGGGCGGTGCTGGCGCTCGACGAGATCGTCGACGCGCTCGTCGTCGACGTGCCGCGGGCGGGCGAGGAGAGCTGGATGGCCCTGTTCGTCGTGCTGCGCGAGGGCCTGGCGCTCGGCGACGAGCTGCGCCGCGCGATCGTACGGCGCCTGCGCGAGGACTGCTCGCCGCGCCACGTGCCCGACGACGTCTTCGCCGTCGCGGAGGTGCCGCGCACGCTGTCGGGCAAGCTGCTGGAGGTGCCGGTCAAGCGGATCCTCGCCGGCACGC
>JAWVGK010000330.1:0-9675 GCA_033855155.1 Solirubrobacteraceae bacterium
GTGTGCTGGAATCCCGCGCCCGATGCTGACCGACTACCACCTGCACCTGCGCCCCGACGACCTGGGCACCGACGCCGCGACGTACTTCACGCCGGCCAACGCCGAGCGCTACCGGGTCGTCGCGCGGGAGCGGGGGATCGCCGAGCTCGGCTGCGCCGAGCATGTCTACCGCTTCGCGCAGGCGCTGGAGGTCTGGCGCCACCCGCTGTGGTGCGAGAGCGCCGTCGACGACATCGACGACTACGCCGCCTTCGTGCGCGAGCGGACCGACCTGAAGCTCGGCATCGAGGCGGACTTCGTCGCCGGCCGCGAGGATCGCATGGCGGCGCTGCTGGAGGGGCGCGACTGGGACTACGTCGTCGGCTCGGTGCACTTCGTCGGCGAGCACGCTGTCGACCACGATGGCTACGAGGTCTTCGACCACCGCTCGCAGCCCCCCGACGCGCTCTGGCGGCGCTACTTCGAGACGCTCGGCGAGGCGGCGCGCTGCGGCCTGTTCGACATCCTCGCGCACCCGGACCTCGTGAAGCTGTGGGGCGCGCGACGGCCCGTGCCCGACGGCGATCTGCGCCGCTTCTACGATCTCGCGATGGACGGCATCGCCGAGTCGCAGATCGCGATCGAGGTCTCGACCGCGGGATTGCGCAAGCCGGTCGGCGAGCTGTACCCCGCGCCGGCCTTCCTCGAGATGTGCGTCGACGCCGGCTGCCCCGTCGCGCTGTCGAGCGACGCGCACGTGCCGGGCGACGTCGGACGCGACTACGAGGAGGCACTCGAGCTGCTCGGACGCCTCGGCGTCGGGGAGCTGGCGGTATTCGATCGCCGCGAGCGCCGCCTGGAGGCGATCGGGTGAGCGGCGCGCTCGACGTCCGCACCGGCCTCGGCTGGGACTCGCACCGCTTCAAGGCCGGTCGCCCGCTGATCCTCGGCGGCGTCGAGTTCGCCGGCGCGCCGCTCGGGCTCGACGGCCACTCCGACGCCGACGTGCTGACGCACGCGGTCATGGACGCGCTGCTCGGCGCCGCCGGCCTGGACGACATCGGCGTGCACTTCCCCGACTCCGACGGCGCCTATGAGGGCGCTGACTCGATCGCGCTGCTCGGCGAAGTGCTCGCGGCCGTCGCCGCCGAGGGCTGGCGGGTCGCGCACGTCGACACGACGGTGCTCATGGAGCGCCCGAGGATCGGGCCGTACCGCAGCGCGATCCGCGAGTCGCTCGCGGCGGCACTCGGGCTGGACCCGCGCGCGGTCAACGTCAAGGCGTCGACGGGCGAGGGGATGGGCTTCGTCGGGCGCCTCGAGGGCGTCGCTGCGCTCGCGATCGCGACGCTGCACGCGACCGCATAGCGTGCTCGGGCTCGGGCGAGCGCGGGCCGGCGACTGCCACCCGCATCGGGCCCCGGCACGGGGATATCTGGGTGAATCCATGTGGCATCAAAGGCGTACACAAGCTCCATCCCACTGTTCACGGCGCGACGCTCGGCGCGAGCAGCCGAGCGCGACGCTCCGCTAGAGCGAGGGTCGGCAGCGCCAGGCGCGCGAACTCAGCGCGCGCTCGTCGTTGTAGGGGCGAGCTTGCCGCGCAGGCTGTCGCGGGCGTGGACCATGAACGTGACGACACGCTGACAGGTCACGGTCGGGCAGCGACTGCTGTGGAAGGCAAGCGAGAAGCCTTCGGCGCCGGCGCGCGGCTGCGCGCCTGTCGTAGGTGACGGTCATGATGTCCCTTGCTCTGCGGGGGCTGGGCGGCCGTTCTGGCCTCTCGGCCGATCACCCGTTCTCTGATGCCGTGTGGGCGCAGCACCCGCGCTTGCCGGGGGAGGCTGACGACGGCCGACCGATCAGCGTGGTGGAGGGGTGGCGTGCAGACAGTGCTGTTGCTGGTCGCCCTACCGGCCGCGTCGATGCTGACGACCTCCTCGCCGACCTGGCTCGATGTACGGCTTCACGCGGGCCGGGCCTACGCGGGTCGCTTGGTCATTATAGACGCGCCCGGTACGATGGGCGAACCGGAACCGCTCAGAGACCTCGCCGACGAGCAAGGGCCATCGCATGGCGCCTGCTCCGTCGAGTTCGGCAACATCGGGCGTGCGATTGGATCACACTTGCGCCGCGTCACTCGCTCATGGGCCAGCGGCACTTGCTTCCCCAGGCGGAGGGCGGGCAATGGCCACATTCTTTCTTAGCCATAGCAGCCGTGACGACGTGTTCGTTGAGCGCCTGCGCGGTGAGATGCTCGGTCGGCGGTATGAGTCGCTGTTCCTCGATTTCGATCCCGCCGACGGGATACCCGCCGGGAGAGACTGGGAGCGTGAGCTGTACAGCCAGCTTCGCCTTGCGGACGCCGTCATCTACGTGGGAAGCCACGCCGCGAACCGATCGGTCTGGTGCTTCGCCGAGCTCGCTCTGACTCGCTCGATGGACAAGCCGGTGATTCCGCTACGCATCGGCGGTGCGCCGCGTCACCGGCTGCTGCGTGGGGTCCAGCACCTCGATACGTCCGACGGCCACGGACTGCAGGGCCTGTGGGCGGCGCTGCAGGCGGGCGGATTCGACCCGGCCGATTCCATGCGCTGGGATCCGCTCCGCGCCCCGTACCCGGGACTTCGAACCTTCGTCCGCGAAGACGCCGCCGTGTATTTTGGCCGACGCGACAGCGTCCGCGATGTGGTGTCGAAACTTCGGTCGACGTTACACCGCACCGGCTCCCGGTTTCTGGCCGTGGTGGGACCATCTGGCTGCGGCAAGTCGTCGCTGGTCCGAGCGGGGATTGCCACTGCGTTGGAGCGCGGGCCCGCGCCCTGGTTAGTCATCCCTCCGTTCACTCCCGGCGACCAGCCGGTGGCCGCGCTGGCACGCGCGCTGGCTGTCATCTCCCGCCAGCAGGGGCGCCCCGTCGACCGTGAGAAGCTCCAACGTCGGATTGAGAGCCCTGGCGAGTTTGTCGAAGTCATCCGCGACATCGCGGCCGACGGAGCCGAGGGCGCGACCGTCCTGCTGGTGGTCGACCAAGGCGAGGAACTCCTCTTGGCCAGCGGCCCCGAGCGCGACCGATTCGCTGCGCTGCTGCGGGTGGCGATCAGGACCGAGGTGCCCTTCGCGGTGATCGTGACGCTGCGGTCGGACTTCCTGACGGCCGCGCTGGAAACGGCGCAGATCGGCAACCTGATCGACGAATCCCTCGTCCTGGGACCGATGGATCGTTCTCTGCTGTGGGAGGTGATAGAGGGCCCAGCTCGCCGCGCCGGGCTCGTCATAGCGCCTGGCCTCGCGGGCCGCCTGGTCGACGACGCACAGGGGGGCGACGCGCTGCCGCTTCTGGCGTACACGTTGCGCGAACTCTACGAACGACGCAGCGGAAACATTTTGACCGTTAGCGATTACGAAGCTATGGGCGGAGTCGCCGCATCCATTACTCGGCAAGCCGACTATAGCCAACGCCGCCTTGGCGACGCGGGAGCGGCGCACGCTGTCCTGGCGACACTGATCAAGCTCGTCGGGATCGATGCTGGCGGGCAGCGCGTACGGCGTCGCGTCGAGCGATCCCACTTCGTCGGTGTCCAGGGCGCCGTCGTCGACGAGTTCATTGCTGCGCGGTTGCTCACCGTCGGCGATGTCGACCAGACAGCCATCGTGCAGATCTCGCACGAGGCCCTGCTGCGTGCGTGGGAACCGCTGCGACAGGAAATCGACCGTCTGAGCCAGCTGATCGGAGTCCGTTCGCAGCTCGAGCGGCTTGCTGCGGAGTGGCTCGAGGCGGGCCGCGACGCCGCCTACCTGCTTCATGGGGAGCGCTTGGCGGGCTCCCAGGCCGTACTGGCGGCGATGGACGAGCACACGGGGGAGTTGGCGCTGGTTCGTGAGTACGTCGATGCTTCTGTGGATCGCGAGCGCCAATCGCTCGAGCGCGAGTCTGACAGGCTCGCGCGCCGAGCGCTTGAGCTCGTCGACCGCGATCCGGAGCTGTCACTGTTGCTCGCGGCCGCTGCTGTAGAGGAGTACATCGCTACGCCTCGTGCCGTGACCGCCCTCGTGCGGGCGGCGGCGATGTCCCAGCTGGTCTTTGATCTGCACCATGCGCCCGTGATGTCGGCCGCATGGAGCGGGGACGGCACCCAGATCGCAACAGGGGACGACGCGGGCGAGATCTGCGTCTGGGACGCGATGAACGCGAACCTCGTCATCAGGCTGGCCGGGCACCCCGGAGGCGTCTCGTCCCTCGCCTTCGACGACGCACGCGCCCATCTCCTCAGTTGCGGAAGTGACCGCACGGCGCGTGTCTGGGACCTGGCGACTGGAGATCAGGTCCGCGTGCTGCCGCATCCAAAGGGCGTCGGAAGCGTGACTCAATGCCGAGCCAGAGGTTGTAGCCACGGCGTGCGACGACGGCCACGTGCGCGTCTGGAGAGGCGCGACACCGGTGCCCGTCGTGCTCGAGGGCCACAGGGGACGGGTGTCGAGCGTGGCCCTCTCTTCCGATGGCGCATTGTTGAGCACCGGCGTGGACGGCACTGCGAGGCTCTGGTCGGCCAGCGGAACCGCTCAGGTGATCGCGCATGAGCGGGGCGTGCTCCTCGATGGCGTCATCGCTCCGGATGGCGGCCGAGTAGCGGTGGCAGGGCGCCATGGCTCAGTGTGGACGCTCACCGGCGAGCCAGTGCTCAAGCTGCTTCCCGGCCACAACAGTGCTGTTTCGTGCATCGAGTGGTCTGCGAGCGGTCGAATCGCGACAGCCTCATGGGACGGTACAGCCGGCCTCTGGGACGCGAACACCGGCGCTCGGCTTCGCACGATCCCAGTCACTGACCATCGGGTCACGTGCGTGGCGTTCTCGCCGGATGGAGCGCGGCTGGTCACCGGGGCGATGAACGCACAGGTATGGGACGTCGCGGAGGGCAGCGCGCGCCCCCATCTGCGACTTACACAGGAGTCCTGCGGTCGAGCGTCCCCGCTGGTCGATGCCGCACCGCAGAGTATGTCGTTTTCCTACGATGGAGCCTCCGTCGTGGTGCGCTGGCCCGATGCAGACGCCTGTATCTGGAACTGTGCCTCTGGCGAGCTGACGCGGACCATAACCGCACCGCACGAAGATCTGATTGCGTGGGCCGCGACGGGGAGTAGTGTGCGTGCCCTATCGGCCGAAGGCCGCATCCTGACATGGATTGGAGCCGGCGAGCCTGAGTTTCAAACACTCGAAGCTTGGGCGAGCACGCTGCCCGATGCGTCCGTTGGAGCTCTGTTCGCTGCGTTCTGCTGCGATGGCCGCCGTGTCGCCGTCGCCCATGCCGAGGGGCGCGTCGCCGTCTGGGATGTGGGGCACGGGCGGCTGCTGTACTCCGTCGAGGGTGATTGGCTCGAGGGATGGGGCAGGTGGCCGAATCGTTGCCGGCTGACCTACTTCGACGGCCGCTTGGCGGTGGCGGTGGCGGCGTGGTATGCCTTGGTCCTCGACGTAAACGCTAGGTACACGCACAGCGTGTCGTAACCGAGCATCCTAAATCGCGACAGCCCGGATGAGCTCTTCCACTGGGCGGCGGCGACGCCCGATCGACGGGCGATTATCGCCGTCGGCTCAGTCGGTGCGTGGCTGTGTGATCTCGAGGGAAACCGGAGGGTGCGCAATCTCGACCAGATCCAAGACGCGTCGATCATCTCCTGTTCGCCGAATGGACAACATTTCGCGACCGGTCACAACGACGGGACGGTCACCCTCTGGGACATCGAAGACGGCGAACCGCTGGACGTGCTTCGCGCACACGACAACGCTGTGAACAGCCTGGCCTTCTCGCCAGACGGCCGGCATCTCGCGTCAGCTGCGGACCAGGACGGCGAAGCGCGCGTGTGGGAGCCGATTCCTGCCGAGGCGCTCGTGGCACGCGCAAGACGGCGTCAGCGTCGGACCCTGACGCGCCTCGAGCGTCTGCAGAACGGGCTATTGGAGGTCAGCTGACTCAGACCCCTCCATCGGCAACGAGTGAACGGCGCGCTTGTCCCCGTCGAGCAGCGCGATCCGGGACCCATCGCCGGCGACGCATTGCCGACGCGCCACTGCTGCGTCTCAACGGGCGGATCGTCACCTCCGGGCTCACGGGGCCGTTGACGGTGGGGTGCGTCGTGCTACTTGTCGGAATCGCCCAACGGCGTCGGGCGGCGATATCCTTAAGCGACAGCAGCCGCCCGCGCACGTCCGCGAAGCGCGTCGGCAGCTACCGCCAAAGTCGCCGATGCCGATCATCGAGGCGAGCCCGGCGTAGACCTGACCGTTGGCTAGGCCGCGCATGTAGGCCTGGTCCCAGAACGTCTACGATCATTGGTGCGAGGCATCCGGAAGCGTTTGCCCGGAGGTGTTGTTCGTCGATCAGCACGACGGCCGCCCCGACGACCGTGGCGAGCGCGAAGACGACGACGCGAATCGACCTTGGCGCATACAGCCACGCCTCGCCGGTGAGCCGACCATTCGGCGCAAATGTCATGCGACCGAACGCAACCGGAAAAGTCGTACAACAGCGTTTGGTAAGTCGTTCGGGGATGACGCATCGCGAGGGCGACCACTATCGTCAGGCGGTGGCCACGATCCGCCTGCACGACACCCGCTCCTCGTCGCTGACCGAGCTCGTGCCCGGCCCCGGGGGTCGCGTCGGGATCTACGCCTGCGGACCGACGGTCTACGGGCGCGTGCACGTCGGCAACGCCCGCCCGTTCGTCGTCTTCTCGCTGCTCAGGCGTTTCCTGGCGCACGAGGGTTACGACGTGACGCTCGTCATCAACATCACCGACGTCAACGACAAGATCTACGACGCGGCGCGGCCGCTGGGCGTCCCGAGCGCGCAGTTGGCGAGCGAGATGGCGGCGCACTACGTCGCCGACACGAGCGCGCTGGACCTCGGGCGCCCCGACGCCGAGCCGCTGGCGTCCGAGACGATGGACGGCATCGTCGACCTCATCTCCGCGCTGATCGCGCAAGGCAACGCCTATGCCGTCGACGGCGACGTCTACTTCCGCGTGCGTGCCGACGCCGGCTACGGCTCGCTGAGCCACCGCGCGATCGACGAGATGAGCCAGGGCGAGGACGGCGAAGGCACCGCGCGCAAGGAGGACCCGCTGGACTTCGCGCTGTGGAAGGCCCAGAAGGAGGGCGAAGACACGGCCTGGGACGCCCCCTGGGGGCGCGGGCGCCCCGGCTGGCACATCGAGTGCTCGGCGATGGCCGAGCAGCTGCTCGGCGTCGGCTTCGAGATCCACGGCGGCGGCAACGACCTCGCGTTCCCGCACCACGAGAACGAGGCGGCGCAGACGCGGATGGGCCGCGGCGCCGAGCTCGCGCAGATCTGGATGCACAACGGGATGCTGCAGCTGCGCGGCGGCACGATGGGCAAGAGCCTCGGCAACGCGATCCGCCTGCACGAGGTCGTCGACGACGTCGGGCGCGACGCGCTGCTGATGCTGTTCGTCGGCGCGCACTACCGCCAGCCGATGGCCTTCGACGACGAGCGCCTGGCCGAGGCCGGCGCCCGCGTCGCGCGCGTGCGAGACGCGGCGCGGCGGCTCGTCGCCGGCGACTCGCCCGCGGACATGCGCCACCACCGCGACGCGTTCTTCGCCGCGCTGGCCGAGGACTTCAACACGGCGCAGGCGCTCGGCGCGCTGTTCGAGTGGATTCGCGAGGCCAACCGTCGCAGCGAGCCGGTCGGCGGTGCAGATCTCTTCGAGATGCTGACGGTGCTCGGGCTCGAGCGCCTCGTCGAGGCGGGCGACGCGGCCGGGCCGGAGGAGCACGAGCTGCTCGAGCGCCGCCAGGCCGCGCGCGCGTCGAAGGACTGGGCCGAGGCCGATCGGCTGCGCGACGAGCTGGCCGCGCGCGGCTGGACGGTGCGCGACGGGCCGGACGGGCCCGAGCTCGTACCGCGCGACGCGTGATCCTCTACGGCCGCAACCCTGTGCACGAGGCACTGCGGGCCGGGCGCCGGCAGGTCGGGCCGCTGTGGGTGAGCGAGCGCGCGGCGCGCGAGCCGTGGCTGCGCGGGGTGCGCGACGTGCAGGTCGTCTCGGGCGACGAGCTGCAGCGGCGCTGCGGCTCGCCCGACCACCAGGGCATCTGCGCCGAGGCCGGCGGCTATCCCTACGTCGGCGCGGCCGAGCTGCTGGCAGCCGAGCAGCCGTTCGTCGTCGCGCTCGACGAGCTGCAGGACCCGCAGAACCTCGGCGCGATCTGCCGGAGCGCCGAGTGCGCGGGCGCGACCGGCGTCGTCATTTGCGAGCGCCGCGCCGCCGCGGTCACGCCCGCGGTCGCAAAGGCGTCGGCGGGCGCGGTCGAGCACCTGCGGATCGCGCGTGTGCGCAACCTCGCCGACTTCCTCGCCGACGCGAAGGCCGCCGGCTGCTGGTGCTACGGCGCCGACGGCTCGAGTCCGACGCTCTACGACGAACCCGACTACGCGGGCGCGGCCGTGCTCGTGCTCGGCAGCGAGGAGAGCGGCCTGCGACCGCGCGTCGCACGGTCCTGCGACGTGCTGGTCGCGCTGCCTCAACGCGGGCGGGTGCAGTCGCTGAACGTCAGCGCCGCCGCGGCCGTGCTGATGTACGGAATCGTGCAGCGGCGGCCGAACGCTTGACAGGGCTCCATAACAGCGGATACGGTGCGCCCACGTCAGGGTGAACCTGAGGTACAGCATCGCAAACTCGCCGTAACGCAGCTGGCGCCCTGGGAGGGGACCGCCACTGAGCAAACTCCGGCCGCGGCAGCGGACCAGGAAAGGACTGCTCGTGGCCCGACTCTCCCAGAAGTCTCACTCTCCGGTCCAGGTCGATGACTACTTCCTCATCGCACTGGCCAAGCAGGGAGACCGCAACGCCTACGACCGGATCGTGCGCCGCTACTACGGCTTCGTCCGCCTCAAGGCGTCGTCGTACTTCCTCGCCGGCGGCGACGCCGACGACCTGATCCAGGAGGGCCTCGTCGGCCTCTACAAGGCGGTGCGCGACTATCGCTCCGACCGCGAGTCGTCGTTTCGCAACTTCGCCGAGCTCTGCATCACGCGCCAGATCATCACCGCCGTGAAGACCGCGACGCGCAACAAGCACTCGCCGCTGAACCAGTACGTGTCGTTCTCCGCGACGCCGGCCGGCGCCGGCGGCGACGGGGAGCCGACGCTCGAGGACGTCATCCCCGGCTCGACGGTGCACGACCCGGTCAACCAGGTCATCTCGACGGAGGAGCTGCACTCGCTCGTCGGCTGCCTGTCGACGGCGCTGTCGGAGCTCGAGTCGCGCGTGCTCGCGCTGTACCTCGACGGGCGCCCCTACGAGGAGGTCGCGAGGCGCCTGGGCTGCGACGCGAAGACCGTCGACAATGCCCTGCAGCGCGTCAAGCGCAAGGTCGGCACGCACCTGACGTCGCGCGCGGTGCTGAACTAGCTCGCAGCGCCCACTAGAGTCGTTCGCCGTGAGTGCCTTCCTGGTCATCCTCGTCGTGCTGGCCGTCGTCGTCGTCGTGCTGATGGCCGGCGGCTACGTGGCGATGGCGCGGCGCACCGGCGCGCGCGAGCACAAGCTGCTCGAGCAGCTGCACCGCGCCGAGCGCGAGCTCGCCAGGGCGCACGCCGCCGACAAGGGCTGGGATCCCGCGATCGTCGAGGCCGCCGCGCGCGCCGCTGCCGAGCAGCGCTTCGGCGCCGC
>JAWVGK010000331.1:0-3092 GCA_033855155.1 Solirubrobacteraceae bacterium
GCGCTATCCCGCGACCGACGGCGAGTCGCCGCGCGCGCACGAGCGCGCGATCAAGGCCAAGGCGCTGGACCTGCTGCGCGGCCTGCTGCCGGCCGCGTCGCTGTCGCACATGGGGATCTTCGCCACCGGTCAGACGTACGAGCAGCTCATCCTGCACCTGCTCGCCCACCCGCTGCCCGAGGCGCGCCACTACGGCTCGATGATCCTCGAGTCCGTGCAGGCGGTGATGCCGAGCTTCGTCTCGCGCGTCGAGCGCCCCGACCGCGGCGGCGAGTGGATCGCCTACCTGCGCCGCCGCGAGCAGGCCGGCGAGCGTTGGGCCGCGCGCCTGGGCCTCGACCGGCGCCCCGGCGACGACGGCGCCGGCGGCCCGTCCGTGCGCCTGACCCACCACGACGGCGACGAGGACCTGCTGCTCGCCGCGCTGCTGTTCGAGGCCACCGGCACCGACGAGCAGGCGACGCGCGCCGCGGTCGCCGAGCTGAGCGCCGGCGAGCGCGCGCGGCTGCTGGCCGACCTCGTGGGCGGGCGCGCGAACCGCCGCCATCGTCCCGGTCGTGGCCTGGAGTCGCTGCGCTACCGCTTCGAGATCGTCAGCGACTACGGCGCCTTCCGCGACCTGCAACGCCATCGCATGCTGACCTGCCAGTGGCAGACGCTGACGCCCGACCTCGGCGCCGGCGTCCCCGAGGAGGTCGACGCCGCGGGCGTCGGCGACGACTTCCGCCGCGCCCTCGAAGTCTCGCGCAACGCCTACGAGCGCCTGCTCGACGCCGGCCACGATCGCCGCGCGGCGATGTACGCGCTGTGCCTCGGCTACCGGCTGCGCTACGTGCTCGACCTCAACGCGCGCGAGGCGATGCAGCTCGTCGAGCTGCGCTCCGGGCGCGAGGGGCACCCGGCGTACCGCGCGATCGCGCACGCCATGCACGAGCACATCGCCGGCGTGCATCCGGCGGTCGCGGCGGCGATGACGCACATCGACCGCGAGACCGAGCCGCGCCTGGAGCGGATCGTCTCCGAACTGCGCACGCAGGCCAAGCTCGACGCGCGCTCGCCGTCGCCGGCATAGCGCGAACGGCGCGCGCGACCGGCGCTGCTAGGGTCGCCGCCATGTCGACCGACGACGACACGCCAGCGGCCGGCGCGTACAGCATCGGCAGCCTGGCCCTGCGCAGCGAGCGCGAAGGCGACACGCACGTCATCGGCCTGCTCGGCGAGCTCGACATCGCCGGCGCGTCGACGCTCGAGGACGAGCTGCTGCGCGTCGAGGCGACCGACGCGGCGAAGATCGTCGTCGATCTGGGCAGCCTCGACTTCATCGACTCGACCGGCATCCGCCTGATCGTCATGGCGGCCGACCGCTGCACCCCCGGCGACCGCCTGAAGCTGCTGCGCGGGCCCAGGCAGGTCCATCGCGTGTTCGAGATCACCGATCTCGCGAGCCGCCTGCCGTTCGCCGACGCCTGAGCGCCCGACGCTCGAAGCGCCGCGCTACGCGTCGTCGTCGTGCGCCGCCATCCGCGACTCCAGCTGCGCCATCACGGCCGGGTCGCGCAGCGTCGTGACGTCGCCGAGCGCGCGGCCCTCGGCGATGTCGCGCAGCAGGCGGCGCATGATCTTGCCCGAGCGCGTCTTGGGCAGGTCGTCGGCCCACACGATGCGCTTCGGGCGCGCGAGCTTGCCGATCTTGCGCGCGACGTGCTCGCGAATCTCAGCGACGAGCGCGTCGGTCCCCTCGAGCTCGCCCTCGAGCGTCACGAAGCAGCAGACCGACTGGCCGGTGTCCTCGTCGGCCTGGCCGATCGTCGCGCACTCGGCGACCTTCGGGTGCGACACGACGGCGGACTCGATCTCGGCCGTCGACATGCGGTGCCCGGAGACGTTCAACACGTCGTCGACGCGACCGATGACCCAGAAGTAGTCGTCGGCATCCTCCCGCGACGCGTCGCCGACGAAGTACGTCTCGGGACCGAACTTCGAGAAGTACGTCGAGACGTAGCGATCGTCGTCGCCGTACAGCGTGCGCAGCATCGACGGCCACGGCCGGCGCAGCGTCAGCAGGCCCTGCGTGTCGCGCGCGAGCTCCTCGCCGTCGTCGCCGACGACCGTCGCGAAGACCCCCGGCAGCGGCTGCGTCGCCGAGCCCGGCTTCGTCGCCGTGATGCCGGGCAGCGGCGAGATCATGATGCAGCCCGTCTCGGTCTGCCACCACGTGTCGACGATCGGGCAGCGCTCGCCGCCGATGACGTGGTGATACCAGACCCAGGCCTTCGGGTTGATCGGCTCGCCGACCGTGCCGAGCAGGCGCAGCTTCGACAGGTCGTGGCGGCCGGGATACTGCTCGCCCCACTTCATGCACGCGCGGATCGCCGTCGGCGCGGTGTAGAAAAGCGTCACGCCGTAGCGCTCGCAGAGGTCCCACCAGACGTCCTTGTCGGGGTAGTCCGGCGCGCCCTCGTACATCACCGACGTCGCGGCGTTCATCAGCGGCCCGTAGACGATGTACGTGTGGCCGGTGATCCAGCCGACGTCGGCCGAGCAGAAGTAGACGTCGGTCTCGGGCTTGAGATCGAAGACGTGCTTGTGCGTCCACGCCGCGCCGGTGAGATAGCCGCCGGTCGAGTGCAGGATCCCCTTCGGCTTCGCCGTCGAGCCGGACGAGTACAGGATGAACAGCGGGTGCTCGGCGTCCAGGGCAACGGCCTCGCACTCCGCCGAGGCCGCCTCCATGATCTCGTCGTAGAAGACGTCGCCGTCGCCCATCGGGCAGTCGATGCCGACGTTGCGCACGACGATCGTCGTCTCGACCGGGATCCCGACCTCGTCGACGGCGCTCTTGGTCGGCGCGACCTTGCCCTTGCGCCGCGCGCCGTCGGCGGTGATCAGCGCCTTCGCCTCGGAGACCTCCATGCGCTCCTTGACGGACTCCGGCGAGAAGCCGCCGAAGACGACGTTGTGCGGCGCGCCGATCCGCGCGCAGGCGAGCATCGCGACGACGACCTCGGGGATCATCGGCAGGAAGATCCCGACGACGTCGCCCTGCTCGATGCCCTGGTCGCGCAGCGCGTTGGCGAAGCGCATCACGTCAC
>JAWVGK010000332.1:0-2509 GCA_033855155.1 Solirubrobacteraceae bacterium
GACTGGATCTCGTCGGCGATCAGCAGCACGCCGTGCTCGCTGCACAGCCGCCGCGCCGCGCGCAGGTAGCCGTCGGGCGCGATCACGACGCCGGCCTCGCCCTGCACCGGCTCGACGAGGAAGGCGACGACGTCCTCGTTCGCCTTCAGGGCGCGCTCCAGCGCCGCGGCGTCGCCGAACGGGACGCGCTCGAAGCCGGGCGTGAACGGGCCGAAGCCCTCGCGCGCGAGCGCGTCGTCGGAGAACGAGACGATCGTCGTCGTGCGGCCGTGGAAGTTGCCGTCGCAGACGAGGATCGTCGCGTGGCCCGGACGCACGCCCTTGACCTCGTAGCCCCACTTGCGCGCGACCTTGATCGCCGTCTCGACGGCCTCGGCGCCGGTGTTCATCGGCAGCACGCGATCCTTGCCGCAGAGCGCGGCGAGCTCGCGCGCGAACGGCCCGAGCTGGTCGTTTGAGAACGCGCGGCTCGTCAGCGTCACGCGGTCCAGCTGCTCGCGCGCGGCGGCGACGAGCTTCGGATGGCGATGGCCGAAGTTCAGCGCCGAGTACGCCGACAATGCGTCGAGGTGGCGCCGGCCGCGATCGTCGGTCACCCAGACGCCCTCGGCGTGGCTGACGGTGACGGGCAGCGGGTGGTAGTTGTGCGCGGTGTAGCGCTCGGCCAGCGCGGCGCCGTCGGGCTCGCCGAGGCGCACGTCGAGCGCGAGCGTCAGGCAGCGCGGGCCGCCGCCGGCCTTGAGGAACTCCGAGACGTCGACGACCACAGGCTCGAAGCCGCGTGCGCGCAGCTCGCCCTCCAGGCGCGGCGGGCACGCCGGCATGACGACCGTGCGCCCGATTGCGACGGCGTTCGCGCAGAAGGCGGCGGCCTCGTCGGCCGTCAGCGTGATCGCGTCGGGCACGAGCTTTGAGATCAGCCGCCCGCCCTCCTCGTCGAGCGCCGTCGGCGCGTACATCGCGGTGCGGGCGTCGAGCGGGCAGAAGACGACGTCGACGTGGTAGAAGCGCGGATCGGCAAGCTCGAGCGGCAGGATCGCGCCCGCGACGAGCCGCGCGAGGTCGACGTAGGCCCCGGCCGACGAGCGCGCGCGGTAGCCGGCGACGAGCGTGTCGCCGAACGCCAGCGCGTCGCCGGCGCCCTCCTGCACGACGTCCTCGCTCAGCGTCCGCACGCCGAAGCCGTGCTCGCGAAACCAGCGCACCGCGTGCTCGGTCTCGGGGCGGCGCTCGGCGTGGCGCATGCGCGCGGCGATGAACGTCGTGGCGTCGACGATGCCGAGGTTCGCGGTGAAGACCATGTCGGGCAGGCCGGGCTGCGCCTCGATCACCTCGACGGTCGCGCCGGCCTCGCGGTAGGTCCGCACGAGCGCGTCCCACTGGCGCTGCGCGAGCTCGCGATCGACCGCGATCGCGACGTCCATCCACGGATTGATCGCGTACGTCACGTCGAAGTGCGTCGGCGGGCACATGAGGTAGCGCCGGCCCCAGCGCAGGTCTGAGCTCATCCATGGATGGTGGCGCGCAGGGCGCCGCCGGATGCTGCGTCTCAGCGGTGCAAGCTTGCGCCTGGGCGCCCACCGCGGCGGATTCTTGCGCCGCCACGCGGGGGTGTGTGGGGTTTTGGGTTCTACAGCCACCAAAACCCCACACACCCCCTTGCCCAGCTACGGCGCGGCAGCCTCCCAGCGCGCGAACGCCTCCTCGACGGCGCGCTTGGCCGCGGCGTGGCGCTCGCTCGACGCCTTCGACGCCTCGGGCGTCGCCCAGGCCTCCGGCAGCGCCAGCTCGACGTCGAGCGCCGCCAGCGCCGCCTCGGCCTGCTCGACCTCGCGCTCGAGCTCCCGGATGCGCCGGCGCGCGTTCTTCGACAGCCCGGCGTCGGCGTGGCCGTTGCCGTTGCCCGCGCCGCGGGCGAGCTGCGAGGCCGTCGCGGCGGCGAGCTTCTCGCTTGCGCAGCCCGGCTCGACGGCCTTCGCCTTCGCGGGGCGCCGCTTCGCGCGCCCGCCGTCCGGCGCCTTGCGCAGCTGCTGCCGGGCGACGGCGACCACCGGCTCCGCGGGCGCGCGCTTCGCCGCCTTCGAGGCCCCTGCGGCGGTCGCGCTCGCGCTCGCGGCGGCGGCCGCCCGCCCGCCCTTCGGCGCACGCTCGGCCAGCCGGCGCTCCTCGCGCACGCGCAGGTACTCCTGCCAGCCGCCCTCGTAGGAGCGCAGCTTTCCGTCGTCGACGGCGACCGTGCGCGTGCCGACCGCCTCCAGCAGCGCGCGATCGTGCGAGACGAGCAGCAGCGTGCCCTCGAACGCCAGCAGCGCGTCCTCGAGCGCCTCGCGACTCTCGATGTCGAGGTGGTTGGTCGGCTCGTCGAGGATCAGCACGTTCGCTCCCGACGCGACGAGGATCGCCAGCGACAGGCGCCGGCGCTCGCCGCCGCTGAGGCCCTCGAGCGGCTTCTCGGCGTCCTCGCCGCTGAAGAGAAAGCGCCCGAGCAGCGCGCGCGCCTTGTTCGGCG
>JAWVGK010000333.1:0-3825 GCA_033855155.1 Solirubrobacteraceae bacterium
GGATCCTCATCCACCAGCCGTCGGCCGGCTTCGAGGGGCAGTCGACGGACATCGAGATCCAGGCGCGCGAGATCCTCAAGACGCGCAAGCGCATGGACGAGATCTACGCCAAGCACACCGGCCGCCCGGAGGAGGAGGTGCATCGCGACATGGAGCGCGATCGCTTCTTCAAGCCGCACGAGGCCGTCGAGTACGGCCTCATCGACCGCGTCCTCGACACGCACTAGGGCTCGCGTCCGGCGGGGGCATTCGCGGCGTCCGCTCCTACGCGAGGCCGTACAGGGCGCGGTACTTCGCGTCGAGGTGCGCGAGCATCGGCGCCGGATCGAGCGGTCCGCCGACGGCGTGCTCGACGAGCTCCGCCGGCTCCAGCAGGCGGCCGTGGCGGTGGACCTTGTCGACGAGCCACTCGCGCAGGGGGCCGTAGCGGCCGGCGCGCAGGTCGTCGTCGAGGCCCGGCAGGTCGGCGCGCAGCGCGCCCCACAGCTGCGCGGCGAGGACGTTGCCGATCGCATAGGTCGGGAAGTAGCCGATGATCCCCTCCGACCAGTGGATGTCCTGCAACACGCCGCGGAGGTCGTCGGGCACCTCGATGCCGAGCAGCTCGCGCATCTTCGCCGCCCACGCCTGTGGCAGGTCGGCGGTGTCGAGCGTGCCCTCGATCAGCGCCAGCTCGAGCTCGAAGCGCAGGATGACGTGCAGCGAGTACGTCAGCTCGTCGGCCTCGACGCGGATCAGCGTCGGGCGCACGACGTTGATCGCGCGCAGGAACCCGTCGAGCTCGACGTGCTCGAGCGCCTGCGGCAGCTGCTCGCGCAGCCGCGGCAGCCAGTGGCTCCAGAACGGCTCGCTGCGACCGACGAGGTTCTCCCACAGCCGGCTCTGCGACTCGTGCACGCCGAGCGACGTGCCGGTGTCGAGGGTGGTGCGCGCGAGCGCCGGGTCGACGCCGTGCTCGTAGAGGCCGTGGCCGGTCTCGTGCATGACCCCGAACAGGCCGCTGAGATGGCGCTCGTCGTAGCGCGCGGTGACGCGCAGGTCGTCGTGCGACAGCCGGACGAGGAACGGGTGCACCGTCTCGTCGATGCGCCAGCCCTCGTCGTCGACGCCCATCGCGTGGGCGATCTGCAGCCCGATCGCGCGCTGTGCGGCGACCGGGAACGGGCCGCTCAGCGGCGGCGGGACCGGCTGCTGCGCGATCTCCTCCAGCAGCGGCACGAGGCCGCCGCGCAGGCGCACGAACATCGCCGACGCCTGGGCCGCGGTCGTGCCGCGCTCGAAGCGCTCCAGCAGTGCGTCGTAGGGGTGCTCGACCTCCGCAAAGCAGGCGGCGTAGCGGCGCGCCAGCTCGACGTTGCGCCGCAGCGCGGGCTCGAAGACGGCGTAGTCGTTGGCCTCGCGCGCCTGCAGCCAGACCTCGAGGCCGTCCGACGACGCGCGCGCCATCTCGGCGGCGAGCTCGGCCGGCACGCGCCGTGCCGTCTCGTGATCGCGGCGCACGGCGCGCACGAGCCGTGCGTCCTCGTCGGCGGCGTCGTCGAGCAGCGCGCCGAGCTGCGGCGCGACGAGGCGGTCGTGGATCAGGCCCTCGACCACGCCGCTGGCGCTGGCGCGGGCGGGGCCGCCGGCGGGCGGCATCGTGACCTGCTGGTCCCATGCCAGCAGCCCGCTGACGTGCTGCAGGTCGGAGAGCTCCCCGAGGCGCGCGCGCAGGTCAGCTGATGGCATGCTCGATGTGCCCGAGCGACTCGATCTCGATCCGCACGACGTCGCCGGAGGACAGGAACTGCCTGGGGTCCATCGACATGCCGACGCCGCTCGGGGTGCCGGTGAGGATCAGGTCGCCGGGCTCGAGCGTGCACGTCTGCGAGATGAAGTCGACGAGCTCCTGCGGGCCGAAGATGAGGTCGGCCGTCGAGGAGTCCTGGCGCAGCTCGCCGTTGACGTGCGTCGTGATGCGCAGCGCTCGCGGGTCGGGCACCTTGTCGGCCGTCGTGATCCACGGGCCCCACGGGCAGAAGCCGTCGGCGCCCTTGGCGCGCGTCCACTGCGGCTCGCGGCGCTGCAGGTCGCGAGCGCTGACGTCGTTGGCGACCGCGTAGCCGACGATCTTCGAGTCTGCGCCGATGACGACGACGAGCTCGCCCTCGTAGTCCAGGCGCTTGACGACCGCCGGGCAGGTGACCGCACCGTTGGGCGGCGCGCTCGAGCTCGGCAGCTTCATGAAGACGATCGGGACCTCCGGCGGCTCCTTGCCCTGCTCGGCGGCGTGCGCGGCGTAGTTCATGCCGATCCCGAAGATGGCGCGCGGGCGCGGCACCGGCGCCAGCAGCGTGACGTCGGCGAGCGGGTACGGATCGCCGATCGCGGGGTCGAAGTCCGAGGTACGCAGGCGCTCGATGACCGTCTCGCGCTTGACGACGAACGACACGACCTCGTCGTCGTGCACCTCCCCCGCGCGCGGCATCGACGAGCCTGGCGGGAGGAAGGTCGCGAGGCGCATGCGCGCAGGCTACGAGTTCGCGCCGCGCCGCGCGCCCAGGCCTGCGGTGGGGGGCGGGCCGCGAACCGCGACGGCTCAGGGCAGGATCAGGTGCACGTCGCCGAACTCGTGCCAGCGGTAGCCGTGCTCGAGCGCGGCGCGATAGGAGTCGTCGATCAGCGCGCGGCCGGCGACGGCCCGCAGCAGCAGCAGGTGCGACGCGTCGGGGTCGTGCCAGCCCGTCAGCAGACCGTCCACGACGCGCACGCCGCAGTCGGGCGTGACGACGTGGCGCGTCCAGCCGGCGTCCGCCGCGACGTGGCCGAACGGCAGCGCGACGGTCTCCAGCGCGCGCACGACGCTCGTGCCGACGGCGATCACGCGCCCACCGCCGGCGCGCGCGGCGTTGACGAGCCGCGCGGTCGTGGCGGGCACTTCGAAGCGCTCGGGGTACGGCGACTCGCCGGCCTCCAGCGACGAGACGCCGGTGTGCAGCGTCAGCGGCGCGATCACGATGCCGTGCGCGACGAGGCGCGCGACGAGCTCGGGTGTGAAGGGCCGGCCGGCGCTCGGCATCTCGGCGCTGCCCGGGTGCAGGGCGAAGACGGTCTGGTAGTCGGCCAGCGGCCATCGCTCGGTCGTGTGCGCGTAGCGGATCGGCGCGCCGTGCTCGGCGAGGTAGTCGTGCAGCGGCGTCTCGGCGGTGTCGAGCTGCGCGAGCCACAGCCGCGTGCCGGTGAGGTACGGCGCGAGCAGCGTCGCGCGGGCGCCGGCGGGCAGCGTCAGCCGCGCGCCGCTGCGGCCGTCGCCGCAGCGCTCGTCGCCGCGACGCAGCTCGACGACCCAGCGGCCGGGCTGCGCGCCGGCGGCCGGCGTCGAGAGGTGCAGGCGCAGCGGCGCGCCGTCGGCGCGGCGAACGGGCAGCGCCGCCGGCAGCGTCGCCGAGGTGTTGACGACGAGCACGTCCCCGGCGCGCAGGTGGTCGGGGAGGTCGCGGGCGCGGGCGTGCGCGAGGCTGGCGGGGCCGGCGGCGTCGCGGGCGTCGGCGCGCGCGTGGCCCACGGCGCCGTCGCGCGCGGCGTCGCGCGCCCGGCCCGCTACGCCGTCACGCGCCCGGCCTGCGGCACCGTCACGGGCGCCGGTGCGCGCGTTGCGCGCGGCGCCGTCACGGGCGACGGTACGCGCCGGCCTCGCGCCCTCGGCGACGAGCATCCGAACCTCGTCGCGGCGCAGACCGCGCGCCTCGGGTGGCTCGTGCGCCTCGCGCCGGCGCACGGGCGCGGCGGCGGCGGCGTTCACGCGTGCACCTGCGCCGCGAGCTCGGACGCGCGGTAGCGCCCGCT
>JAWVGK010000334.1:0-3981 GCA_033855155.1 Solirubrobacteraceae bacterium
GCGCTACAGCGTCGGCGACCTCGTGCTCGTGCGCCCGGCGTCGCGCAGCGGCGGGCACGCGAAGATCCTGCGCCGGCTCGGGCGTCCCGACGTCGCCGGCGACGTGCTCGAGGCGCTGATGCTCGACCGCGGCCTGCGCCGGCGCTTCGATCCCGCCGTCGAGCGCGCGGCGAAGAAGGCCCGCGACGCCGGGGCGAACGGAAGCTCCGTCGCGCGCCGCGACCTCACGACGCTGACGACATTCACGATCGACCCGGCGACCGCGCGCGACTTCGACGACGCGATCTCCGCCGAGGCGATCGACGGGGGTGGCACGCGCATCTGGGTGCACATCGCCGACGTCAGCGCCTTCGTGCCCGCCGGCTCGCTCGTCGACCGCGAGGCGGCGCGGCGCGCGACGAGCGTCTACGTCCCCGGTCGCGTCGAGCCGATGCTGCCCGAGGCGCTCTCCAACGACGCCTGCTCGCTCGTGCCCGGCCGCGAGCGCGCGGCGGTGACCGTCGAGCTCGACTTCGACGGGCCGCAGGTCCGGCGCGCGTCGTTCTACCGCTCGACGATCCGCTCCGACGCGCGCCTGGACTACGAGCAGGTCGACCGCGTCTTCGACGGCGTCGAGCCGGCGCAGGAGCCGTGGGCGACGCCGCTGGCCGCCGCGCGCGCGGTCTCCGCCGCGCTGCACGAGCGGCGCCTGGCGCAGTCGGCGCTCGAGCTCGAGACGAGCGAGCCGGAGTTTCGCTTCGACGTCGGCGGGCACGTCGCCGAGGCGCGGCCGAGCGAGCAGACCGAGTCGCACCGCCTGATCGAGCACCTCATGATCGCGGCCAACGAGCAGGTCGCAAAGCTGCTCAGCGATCGCGGCGTGCCGACGCTCTACCGCGTCCACGAGCCGCCCGACGGCGAGAGCGCGCTGCGCCTCGTCGAGCAACTCGCGTCGCTCGACGTCCCGACGCCGCCGACCCGCGAGCACATGACGCCGACCGAGGCCGCCGACGTCGTCGCGGCGTGCTCGCGCCTGGTCGCGCAGCACGTCGCGCGCACCGGCCACGGCCGCGACGCGCTGACGTTCCTCGTCCTGCGCTCGCTCAAGCAGGCGTACTACAGCCCGAAGAGCCTCGGCCACGCCGGCCTCGGGCTGACGCACTACTGCCACTTCACCTCGCCGATCCGCCGCTACCCCGACCTCGTCGCCCATCGCGCGCTGCTGAGCGCCGTCGGCGGCGGCGAGCAGCCGCCGCGCGGCGCCGACATGGAGGACGCCGGCACGTGGTCGTCGGCGCGCGAGCGCGAGGCGATGCAGATCGAGCGCCTCGCGGACCGCGTCGCGCGCGCCTTCGTGCTCGAGCGCGAGCTCTTCGAGCAGGGCTGGGACCAGGAGTTCGACGGCGAGGTTACGGGCCTCATCGGCGCCGGCGCGTTCGTGCGCTTCGGCGGTGGCCACGAGGGCATGCTGCCGCTGCGCCGGCTGCGCGGCGACTGGTGGGAGCTCAACGAGGAGGGCACGATCCTGCGCGGCGAGCACACGGGGGAGACCCTGCGCCTCGGCGACCCGCTGCGCGTGGTCGTCGAGCGGGTCGACACCGCCCGCGGCCGCGTCGACCTCGCGCCCGTGGGGGACGTAGGCCCCGAGCCCCCCTGACCGCGCTCCGACCGCCGGCGAGTCTTCGCGTCGATCTGGGGATGACAGCCGGAGCTGCGCAATCGCATCCGTAAGATCGGCGCAGGTTGGCCCGCTCGACCAAGTCGCGCGACGCGAGGACGCAGCGATCGCAGCCACAGGCGACGCACGCGTCGGGGCTTGCGGTTCGGGTGCATGTCGTGCGCCAGCCTCGACGACCACGCCTCCCGCGTCGTTCACTCGCCGGGGTGGATCACGTCACTCCGCGATGCGGCAAGCTCCTCCAGACCCATGGCCGAGATGCCGGCGTCTCGGCAGGCTCGGACGAGCCGCTCGTCGACGCTGACCAGCGGAGCGTGCAACGCGTCCGCCACCGCGGCATAGGCCGCGTCGTAGGCGCTCATGCGGTCGCGCAGGGACCAGATGCGGCGAAGCCGCGCCGCGGTCGTGTCGAGCGCGAGATCGAGCTCACCGAGCGCTTCGATGGCGCTGAGCCCATCCATCGCGGTGATCTCGCCACGAACGACGAGCTTTCGCAACGCGTTCGCCGCCTCGACCAGGCCGTGCGCCGCTGTGATGAGCATGACGCGCGCGGGCGACGTGGCGTACCGCACCATCAGCGCGTCCGCACCACGCGCATGGCGTCCCTCGATGACCACCTCGACGAGCACCGACGCATCGACGACGACGAGCTCGGACTCAGACGTGCTCGTCAGGCCGGCCTTCCCGGATCAGCTCCGCCACGTCGACGTCGACGTGGCGCCGGTTCCTGCGGATCCGCTCGACGAGCTCGATGCGCTCGGCCTGATCGAGCCCGAGCCCACGCCGCAGCGCCTCGATCGCCCGCCGGTTCTTCGAGGTGCCCGCCGCGCTTGCGGCGGCAGCGAGCGCTGCGTCGAGGTCAGGCGGGACGTTTCGAAGATACAGCGTCGCCATGACCCGAACGCTAGCACTTGCGCTAGCAGTTGTGCTAGCGCACGCTCGAACTCGAGCCTGCACCGCCGCGAAACGCTGCCCGTGCCGCCGATCCGTCCGGGCGGTGCTCGATGATCGCGGTGGATTCGCATGTGGCCCGCCGCCGGAACTTCGCTGACCAGACGATGCGCGCAGATCGTGTGCGTCATCGTCGGCATCGTCGTCCTGGGGCCCGGGGCAGCGCTCGCGGCCGCAGAGGCGACGACCGTGGAGACGCCCGCGCCCGAGGTCACCCCCAACGAGGAGCCGCTGGCCAACAAGGAGGCCGTCGTGTCTCCGCAGGCCGTCGTCACGGACACCAAGGTGCAGGACGTCCCCAGCCTCGCCGGGGCCATCCAAGACCAGCAGGTGCAGGCCACGCAGACCAACAAGCAGTTCGACCCCGCGGACGTCGTCGTGCCCGGGAGCGCTGCCTTCCAGGACGAAGGGTCCAAGAAGCTGGAGGCGGCCCAGGACTGCCGCAGCGCGCCCAATCGGGAGACGAGCAAGATGCTCGGCACCGCGGGGGTAGTGGTCAGCGACGACGGTGGGATCTGGGGGACGGTGCTGCTGCTCGTGGCAGCGGGAGCCGCGCTGCTGTTGATCGTGGCGCTCGTCGTCAAGGGCGCGCCGGCCCCGAAGGATGGGCTGCAGGTGCTCGCGACCGTCCTCGCGATCGTCAGCGGTGCGGTGGGGTTGCTCGTCACGTTCGTGCCCGGGGTGGGGGGCGGGGATCGCCCGGCCGAGGAGGCGACGATGACCGTCCGCGAGGTCAATCCGCGCATCACGCTGCGGGAGTTCGCCAAGCAGACCCGCACGAGCCTCGCGACGGTCGAGGACAAGACCGATCTGCAGGAGGTCGGGAACGTCATCTGGTTGGAGATCGCGCTGCGCGGCTACGCCAAGCAGCACCCGGTGCTGCAGTACGGCCTCTACCGGCTCAAGGGCGAGGTGCTGCTCGACAACACGGCGAAGAACGTGGCGCTCGGGGTCGCGGACGCCGACGCCCAGACGTCGTTCATTCCGATCTGGGTCGGCTATCCGTCGCGTTCGCGCTTCCAGGCGCAGTTTCGGCTGCTGGTCAACGACCACGTCCGCCAGCTGGCGAAGACCGGGCCGATGAACGGCTCGACGGTCCGCTACGTCTGCTCGCGCCGATAGCCGTCACACCGCCGTGCGCTCGGCCTTGCGCGCCTGCACGACCGCCCCGATCTCGTCCCAGTCGACGTCCTTGAAGTTGTGCATCGGGCAGAACTTCGGCCCGCACATCGAGCAGAACTCGGCGGACTTGAAGTAGTCGTCGCCGAGCGTCTCGTCGTGCATCGCCTGCGCGGTCTCGGGGTCCAGCGAGAGCGCGAACTGCTCGCGCCAGTCGAACGAGAAGCGCGCCTCGGAGAGCTTGCGGTCCCAGC
>JAWVGK010000335.1:0-5673 GCA_033855155.1 Solirubrobacteraceae bacterium
GGTCATCGAGACGGCCATGAAGAGCCCGACGACGATGACCCCGATGAGCAGGCCGCCGAGCGCCTCGACGCTCAGCACCCCGACGATGACCGTGAAGACGATCGGGATGAGCGACGGGATGATCATCTCGCGCAGCGCGGTCTTCGTCACGATGTCGACGCACGTCGCGTACTCCGGCTTCACCGTTTAGTCCATGATGCCCGGCTACTCGCGGAAATGGCGCCGCACCTCATCGACGACGGCGCCGCCGGCGCGCCCGACGGCCTCCATCGACAGCGCGGCGAAGAGGTAGTCCATCATGCCGCCGAGCAGCAGGCCGATGAGGACGGCCGGCTTGTCGATCAGAAAGCTGACCGGGTCCTTGCCGTCCTTCGTGAGCTCGGTCTCGAGCTCGATCCTGAACGCCGCGAACAGCACGAGCGCGGCGAGGACGGCGGAGCCGATGGCGTAGCCCTTCGTGACGGCCTTCGTCGTGTTGCCGACCGCGTCGAGCGGGTCGGTGACGTTGCGGACGTCCTCGGGCATGTCGGCCATCTCGGCGATGCCGCCGGCGTTGTCCGTGATCGGCCCGAAGGCGTCGAGGGCGACGATGAGGCCGCAGAGGCCGAGCTGCGCCATGACCGCGACGCCGATGCCGTAGATCCCGCCGAGCTCGTTGGCGCCGAAGATGCCCAGCGCGAGGACGATCGCCGGCAGCGCCGTGGCCTGCATGCCCTGCGAGAGGCCGGAGATGATGTTCGTCGCGTGGCCGGTCTGGGAGGCCTCGGCGGTCTTCTTCACCGGGCCGAAGCGCGTGGAGGTGTAGTAGTCGGTGATGAGGAACAGCAGCGCGGTGACGCCGAGCCCGATGAGCGAGCAGAAATAGAGCTTGCCGACGCTCGGGGCCGTGACGCTGACGTCCGCCGTGCGCGTCGCGAGGTCGCCCATGATCCACTTCGTGACGGGGTAGAACGCCGCCGCGGCGATGACGCCCGAGAGGATCAGGCCCTGGTAGAGCGCCCGCTCGACGTTGCCCGCCGCGGACTTGACGAAGAACGTGCCGATGATCGAGGCGATGATCGACACGGCGCCGAGCACCAGCGGGTACAGCGCGACCGTCGTCTGCTCCTGGAACGTCAGGACGCCGAGGAGCATGACCGCCACGGCGGTGACCGCGTACGTCTCGAACAGGTCCGCCGCCATGCCGGCGCAGTCACCGACGTTGTCGCCGACGTTGTCGGCGATGACGGCCGGGTTGCGCGGGTCGTCCTCGGGGATGCCCGCCTCGACCTTGCCGACGAGATCGGCGCCGACGTCGGCGCCCTTCGTGAAGATGCCGCCGCCGAGTCGCGCGAAGACCGAGATCAGCGAGCCGCCGAAGCCGAGGCCGATGAGCGCGTCGACGGCCTCCTTCTGGGTCTTGTCGAAGATCGTCGTCAGGACCCCGTAGTAGCCGGCGACGCCGAGCAGCGCGAGCCCGACGACGAGCAGGCCGGTGATCGCGCCGCCGCGGAAGGCGGCGCTCAGCGCGGGCGGGATCCCGCCGCGGGCGGCCTCCGCGACGCGGCAGTTCGCGCGCACCGACACGTTCATGCCGATGAAGCCGGCGGACGCCGACAGCAGCCCGCCGAGCGCGAAGCCGACGGCGACGGCGATCGACTGCAACGGGATCAAGACGACGAACAGCACGACGCCGACGATGCCGATCGTCGTGTATTGGCGGCGCAGGTACGCGGAGGCGCCCTCTTGAACGGCCTTCGAGATCTCCACCATGCGCTCGTTGCCCGGTGACAGCGCGAGCAGCGAGCGGGTCGTCAGCAGTCCGTACGCCACTGCCAGTCCGGCGCAGAGCAGTGCGATGACGACGCCATGGTCCACCAGAAAGTCACTCAAGGGAACGGCCTCCAGAAGTCTTTGTGCGCGAGGGAGCTGTCACCACCTCAAGGCGGCCAGCCGCGACCCCCGACCGCGAGAAACGCGCGCGCAGTGTAACCGGACGGGCGGCGGCTACGCGGTCTGCACTACTGCTCGGGCACCCACAACCGACCCGAGGAGACGGCCGAATCGGGGTCGCCGGGCTTCGGCGGCGTCGCGGGATCGCTCGCGGCCGGCGCCGCCGCGGGCGCCTTGGCGCCCGAGCGCGCGAACGCCAGCTGCAGCTGCGAGAGCGCGTCGCGGACCTGCTTGACGTCGGGGCCGAGCACCGGCTCGACGAGCGGCAGCAGCGCGCGCGTGCCCTCGATCGCGAGGCGCACCTGCTCCCAGTCGGGGCCCTCCTCGTCGAGCTCGCCGGTCAGCCCGGCGCGCCGCGCGCCGAGGTTCAGCAGCGAGACGACCGTCTGGATGAGGACGTCGTCGACGCGGATGCGGGCGAGCTCGGCCTCGTAGGCGGCGCGCAGCTCCTCGTCGGAGAGGTTGTCGGGGTCCAGCGGATCGGCGTCGGATGGTGGCGTGGCGCCGGGGTTCGTGCTCATGCGGGCACCTCCTGTGCGTAGGTGGTCGTGGTCTCGCGCACGGTCTCAGCGTAGACCTCGCGCATGTCGGCACCGGCGTGCAGCGCCGCGCGCTGGCGCTGGGCGCCGTTGGGCCCGTCGAGCGCGACGTCGATGCGCTGCTCGTCGCGCACCGGCGCGCTCCAGCTCCAGAGGTCCTCGAGCGCGGCGCGCGCGTCGACCTCGACGCCGCGGCGCAGGTCGATCATGTCGCCGTCCATGCCGTAGCGGATGGCGCGCCACATGTTCTCCTCGACCATCCGGTGCGGCGGGTCCTCGAACGGCACGCCGTCGTCGATGTCGCGCAGCGCCTGGCCGACGCAGGCGACGATCAGCGAGGCGAGCCCGTCGGACTCCGCGGCCGTGATCTGCGCGTCGGCGATCCGCACCTCGACGGTTCCGTAGGAGGCGTGCGGGCGCACCGACCACCACACCTGCGTGTACTCGACGATCGAGTTGGTCCGCATCAGCAGCCGCATGTAGTCCGCGAACGCCTGCCAGCCGCCGTAGGCGTCGGGCACGCCGCAGCGCGGGAAGGACTTCGTGAACGTCTGCGTCCGTACGGAGTGCAGGCGCGTGTCGTTGCCCTCGAGGAACGGCGAGCTCGCGCTGACGGCGAGCAGCAGCGGCAGGATCGGGCGCAGGCGGTCGCACGCCATTACCGCGCGATCGGCGTCGCGCACGCCGACGTGGACGTGCAGCGAGAAGGTGTTGTTGCGCCGCGCGACGTAGCCGAGCCCCTCGACGACGCGGCGGTAGTGCTCGGTGTCGATGTTCGGCTGGCGGCGGTAGTCGGCCCACGGGTGCGTGCCGGTCGAGCCCATCGCGACGCCGTGCTCCGCCGCGATCGCGAACACCCGCCGCCGGCGCGCGCGCTGGTTGGCGAGCGCGTCGTGGATGTCCTCGCCGCGGCCCGAGACGATCTCGAGCTCCGACGAGATCAGCTCGCCCGTGATCGCGTCGTGCAGCTCCGGGTCGTCGGCGGCGGCGTCGCGCAGCTCCTCGAAGCGCGGCACGAGGTCGAGCGTCTGCGGATCGACCAGCGCGAACTCCTCCTCGAGGCCGACGGTCAGGTCCGTCGACGTCCTGAAGATCTCCTCCGTGCGCTCGAGGTCGATGGGCATGGGCGCCGGGAGGCGGGGTTCTACGTGAGGTAGAAGTACAACGCGTAGAGCAGGTCGACCGCGGGCGAGGACGTGTGCACCGTCACGTCGGGCGGCACCGACAGCAGCGTCTCGGCGTAGTTGAAGATGATCTTCACGCCGGCCTCGACGAGCTCGTCGGCGATCGGCTGCGCGGCGCCGGCGGGCACCGCGAGCACGCCGACGACGATGTCCTCGTCCTCGACGATCGAGCGCAGGTCGTCGTTGTGGCGCACGACCGTGTTGCCGACCGTCTGGCCGACCTTGCGCTTGTCGGTGTCGAAGATCGCGACGAGCCGGAATCCGTGGTCGGCGAAGATGTCCGACGAGGCGATCGCCTGGCCGAGGTGGCCGGCCCCGAACAGCGCGATGTTGTGCTGGCCGGAGGTGCGCAGGATCTTGCGGATCTGCGACACGAGCGCGTCGACGTTGTAGCCGACGCCGCGCTTGCCGAACTTCCCGAAACCCGAGAAGTCGCGCCGGATCTGCGTCGAGTTGACGTGCGTGTAGTCGCTGAGCTCGCGCGAGGAGATCGTCTCCTTACCCATCTTCTTGGCCTGCGTGAGCACCTGCAGGTAGCGCGACAGGCGCGCCGCGACGCCGAGCGACAGCCGCTCGCCCGCGACGAGCACGCCGTCGGACGGCGGCGGCGAGTCTGCGCCGGAGGCGGACTGGGACATCACGCTGTCGCCGGGCGTCATCGACGGTTCACTCTATCCAGATGCTCCCGCAGGGCGGCCTCGCGGACGAAGTGCTCGAACAGCTCGACGCCGTCGAGCACGACGACGGGGATGCGCTCGAGGTAGGCGGCGTGCAGGGCGTCGTCGCTCTCGATGTCGATCTCCTCGAATGGCGCGCCCACCGCCACGAGCACCGCCCGCGCGTCGTCGCACAGATGGCATCCCGGGCGGCTGAGGAGCACGAGCCCGCCCATGCTCACGCCAGCGCGCGCTCGCCGGAGGCGTAGGCATCGAGCGCGAGGTAGTCCGGAAACGGCTGCGCCGCGACGTAGCGCGCGGCCGACGCGATCATCGCCGCGTTGTCGGTGCACAGCTCGCGCGGCGGGATGCCAAGCGTCACGCCGTCCAGCCGCGCGAGGCGCTCGCGCAGCGGGCCGTTGGCGGCGACGCCGCCGCCGATCGCCAGGCGCTCGCCTCCGACCGCGAGCAGCGCCTGCTCGCAGCGCTCCGCGAGCGCCGTCACGATCGCGTGCTGGTAGCTCGCCGCGAGGTCGGCGCGACGTTCGGCGGCCTGCTCGCCGAGGTCGCGCACGCGGTACAGCAGCGCCGTCTTGATGCCGGCGAACGAGAAGTCCAGGCCGTCGAGCCCGCGCGCGACCGGAAACGCGAACGCGTGCGGGTCGCCGTCGCGGGCGAGGCGCTCGAGCGCGGGGCCGCCGGGGAACGGCAGCCCGAGCAGCCGCGCGCCCTTGTCGAAGGCCTCGCCGGCAGCGTCGTCGAGCGTGCGCCCGAGAACCGTGAACGTCGCGTGGTCCTCGACGCGCGCGAGCAGCGTGTGCCCACCGCTGGCCAGCAGGCACACGAACGGCGGCTCCATGATGGCTGCGGCGCCCGAGTCCGCCTCGACCCGCAGGAAGTTCGCCGCGACGTGACCCTGGAGGTGGTCGACGGGCGCCAGCGGCAGGCCGCGCGCGGCGGCGATCGCCTTCGCCGTGGCGACGCCGACGAGCAGCGCGCCGACGAGGCCGGGGCCCTGCGTGACGGCGACGAGGCCGACGTCGTCGAGCGTCGCGCCGGCCCGCTGCAGCGCATCGTCGACGGCGGCGTTGGCGAGCTCGAGGTGATGGCGCGAGGCGATCTCCGGCACGACGCCGCCGTAGGCGTCGTGGATGCCCTGCGAGGAGATGACGTTCGAGCGCAGCCGCCCGTCGGACGACACGATCGCCGCGCAGGTGTCGTCGCAGCTCGTCTCGATGCCGAGGATCAGCGACGCGGCGGTCATCGCAGCGCCGGGTTGGGGACGTCGTCGTAGCGACCGACGAGCGTCGAGGGCGTGCGCCACATGATCACGGCATCCTCGCCGTTGTCCTGGTAGTAGCG
>JAWVGK010000336.1:0-11947 GCA_033855155.1 Solirubrobacteraceae bacterium
AGGCGGGCGGGGAGGACGGCGCGCACGGCCGCGCCGTCGACGTTGCCGTGGATCGCGTGCAGCGGCGGTCCGAGCGAGCGCAGCAGCTCGAGCACGGGCACGTCGACGAGGTCGCCGGCGTGCAGGATCGCGTCCGCGTCGCGGCAGCGCTGCAGGCACGCCTCGGGGATGCTGCGCGAACCGCGCGGCAGGTGGGTGTCGCTGATGATCGCGAGGCGCATGGACCGCCGGCGACGGTAGCGGCTCGCGCGCCTCGAGCGCCTCGCACGGCCACGACGCCGTGCCGCGCCGGCCTCCGCAGGATCCCCACGCGCAGCGCGCTCGCCACGGATCAGCAGTCTGCGGAACAACTCTGGCGAAATGCACTCGGGATTCGTAGGTATTAGGCTGTCGCCCATGACCTACGTCATCGTCGGCAGCTGCATCAAGGACGACTCGTGCATCGAGGTGTGTCCCGTGGACTGCATCCACCCGCGCACCGGAGCGGCGGACTTCGAGACGGCGGAGCAGCTCTACATCGACCCGCAGGAGTGCATCGACTGCGACGCCTGCGTCGAGGCCTGCCCCGTCGACGCGATCTTCGCGGACTTCGAGCTGCCCGAGAAGTTCGGCTACGCGATCGAGCTTAACGGGCGCTTCTTCGAAGAGCACAGCACGGCCGAGCGGACCGCCCGCTGATGGCGCACCTGCGACCGCGCGTGGCGATCGTCGGCGCCGGACCGGCCGGGGCGTTCGCCGCCGGCTGCCTGCTGCGCGCCTGCGGCGACGCCGAGATCGACCTGTTCGAACGCCTGCCGACGCCGTGGGGGCTGCTGCGCGGCGGCGTCGCTCCCGACCACCAGGAGATCAAGCGCCTCCAGGACACGTTCGATCGCCAGACGCTCGCGCGCGGCTGTCGCTTCCTCGGCAACGTCGAGGTCGGCGTCGACATCAGCCACGACGAGCTCATGCGCCACTACAGCGCGGTCATCTACGCGACCGGCGCGCAGACCGACAAGTCGCTTGGGATCCCGGGCGAGGAGCTGCCCGGCAGCTGCGCGGCGACGGAGTTCGTCGCCTGGTACAACGGCCACCCCGACTATCGCGACCTGCGGTTCGACCTCTCGGGCACGCGCGCCGTCGTGATCGGCAACGGCAACGTCGCCGCCGACGTGACGCGGATGCTGACGCTCGGCGCGAGCGAGCTCGAGCGCACGGACGTCGCCGACCACGCGCTCGAGGCGCTGCGCGAGAGCCGCATCGAGGAGGTCGTCGTGCTCGGCCGCCGCGGCCCGGCGCAGGCGGCCTTCACGAGCGCCGAGCTGCGCGAGCTCGGCCATCTCGACGGCGTCGACCTGCGCGTCGACCCGGCCGACCTCGAGCTCGACGCGGCCTCGGCCGGCTGGCTCGCCGACGCCGGCACGTTCACCGCGCGCACGAACCTCGAGCTGCTGCGCGAGTTCGCCGCCCGGCCGGCGCGCCCGGACGCCCGCCGCCGGATCGTGCTGCGCTTCCTGCGCTCGCCCGTGCGCATCGCCGGCGACGGCCTGGTCGAGTCGATCGACGTCCGACCGAACGAGATCGTGCGCGGTGCCGACGGCGTGCTGCGCGCCCGCGCGCTTGATACCCGCCCGCCCGGAGGCTCGCAGGGCACAGGCGCGGACGTCGAGACGCTCGCGTGCGGGTTCGTGCTGCGCTCGGTCGGCTATCGCGCGGTGCCGCTGCCCGGCGTGCCGTTCGACGAGCGCAGCTTCGTGCTGCCCAACGAGCGCGGCCGCGTGCTGTCGCCCGACGGCGAGCCGCTGCCCGGCGTCTACGCCGTCGGCTGGATCAAGCGCGGTCCGACCGGCATCCTCGGCACGAACAAGCGCGACGCCGAGGAGACGGTCAGCTGCCTCGCCGAGGATCTCGCGAGCGCGGCGCTGGCGCAGCCGCCGAGCCCGCAGCGCGAGCAGCTCGACGCGCTGCTCGCCGAGCGCAAGCCGGGGCTCGTGACGGCCGAGGGCTGGCGCGCGATCGACGGCCACGAGCTCGAACGCGGACGCGACGCCCGCCGCCCGCGCGTGAAGCTCGCGTCGCGCGACGAGCTGCTCGCCGCTGCCGCGGCGCCCGCCGCGTTGGCCGGCGCGCCGGACGCGCCGGGCTGATAGCTGCTCGCCGCGGCGGCGCCCGCTGCGGTCGCCGGGCGGGCCCGGCTGGCCACGAAAGTGCGCTGCCGCCCGGCGCCGCCCGCTTGCAGGGGCGGCGGCGCGGGCGGCAGGGTCTGTCGACGGCCGCCTAGCGCGTGGCGTTCGTGAGCGCGCCGGCGACCTGCTGCAGCGCGCCGTTGATGCCGCGGACCTCGGACTCGATCGGACGCACCTGATCGTCGATCGCGTGCACGCCGATCTGGATCAGCCGGGCGGTCGATGCGATCTTCGTCAGCGTGCCGGTGATCGCCAGCAGATAGCCGGCGAGCACGAGCACGAGCAGCAGGACCTCGACCAACGTTGCAATGACCAGAATCGTGTTCATCGGTCGCTCCTTTCGCTACCCATGGTTTCTGAGCTCCTCGACGAGTTCGGCGCCCGAGTCGCGCGTGTTCTTCAGATGGAATGTCGTGGCCGTGTTCTTGACGACCTTCTTGCCGCTGACCCAGGTCTGCCACAGGTCGTCGTTGAGCCTCACGACCGAGCGCCGCAGCATCTCGAGCAGGAGGATGACGACCAGGAGCACGACGACTCCGGCCACGAGCGTGAACTGCCACGCCTGCTGGTTGTCCGACACCGCGAGAATCGTGTTGATGATCATTTTGTGAGGTACTTCTTCCACGCTGGTGCCTCAGGCTGGGCTGCCGGGGCTTGGGGCTGTTGCGGCGGCGGCGCCGGGGTGGCGGCCACGGGAGCGGCTGCGGCCGGTGCGGCCGGGCGCGGCGCGGGGTTCGCGCCGAGCTTGCTGAGGTAGGCCAGCGCCAGCGCCGGAACCGACTCCGCGAGCCGCCGCGTCTGGCCGAGCTGCTCCGTTCCGGGCACACCGCGCTCGAGCAGCGGCGCGCCGTGCGCACCCTGCACTTCGGCGAGGGTCTGGCGCAGCGGCGTGAGCGTGTCGTTGAGCAGCTTGATCACGACCAGCAGCACGACGAGTCCGACGACGAGCCCGATGATTGCGAGGATCTGCACGTCAGTCCCTCCAGCCGGGAGAGGTGTGATAGCGGTTGACGACGGGCGCCCCGCCACGTGCGGCGATCAGGCAGCGCGTGATCGTCCGGACGGCGTTGTTGGTCGCGGCGACGTTCTGCAGCGGCCCGGTCTTCGTCGCGATCGAGTCGAGATCGGTGACGAGATCGAGCGCCACGCCGTCGATCTTGCGCGCCAGCGCGGTGATGGTGAGCAGCAGGACGGCGACGAGCAGGACCACCACCGTGCCGACGATCCACCCGACCGACCACCACATCGACAGGGACAGCGTCATGGCGAATCAGCTCGCCGTGGGCGTGCGGACATCATTTCGTTAACCCCCAAAAGAGTGCGAAAGGACGCATCCCGCGACGCGAGATCAACCTCCCTCCACCCGACGCAACGTACACCCATCGTGAGGAAATAACCAGACCTGTGTGCTAGCGCAATCCGCCTTGCGCCTGGCGCCCCGCCGCTAGGCGCGACGGGCGCGCGGGGCGCCGGCTTCGACGGCTCCCCGTGCCGGTGCGAGCTCGACCGCAGCGGTGGCTGGGGACCGGACCTCGTCGACGGCCTCTCCAGCCGCTGGGCGTCGCGGGCCGCCCGTGGTGCGAGCTCGACCGGCCCGCGCGCGCCGCCTTGATCGCGCTCAGGCCGCGGTCAGGCCGAGGATGAGCTGCGAGGTCTCGAGCGGGACGTCGAGCTGCGGACAGTGCCCGACGCCGTCGAGCTCGATCCAGTCGGCGTGCGGCAGCCAGTCGACGAGGTAGCGCGACGCCGCCGACGGCCACGGCAGCAGGCGGTCCTCGGTGCCCCACACGATCCGCACGGGGCAGGCGACGCGCGCGGCGTCGAGGTCCCACCCGTCGCGCAGCGCCGCTTCGATCATCGGCGCGATCGCGTCGCAGCCGACGACGCTCTGCATCTGGTGGGCGAGCAGCTCCGCGGGGATGTGGTCAAAGCTCGACGTCGTGTAGAGCGTCGCGCGCCGCCGACCCTCGACCGTCGCCACGATCGCGTCCGCGTGCGGCGCGGCCACCGTCATCGCCTCGTGCATCGCCGTGAAGTGTGCGAGCGTCTCCCCGACGGACCCGTCGCCGAGCGCCCAGCCGCCGGCCGGCGCGAGCGCCACCACCGACTCCGCCCGGCCGCGGGCCGCGAGCTGCAGCGCGAGGTAGCCGCCGAGCGAGTTGCCGACGACATGGGCGGTCGCGAAGCCCGCCGCGTCCATCGCCCGCTCGAGCTCATCGACGATTCGCGCGCCGCTGACGACGCCGTCGAGCTGCGGTCCGCCAGCATGCCCGGGCAGCGTCGGCGCGAACACGTCGTGATGGCGCTCGAGCGCCGGCAGCACGAGCTCCCAAGTGCGCCACGTGTCGGTGAAGCCGTGCAGGCACAGCATCGGCGAGCCGGCGCCGCCGCGGTGCGACGGGGTGATGCTGCGGAACATCCCGCGGATCCTGCCACCATGCGGCTCGCCGGCCGCCGCGCGGGTGGGATGGCCCGTCTCACTCGCGCGCCCGCGTGCGCGAGGGCGCACGTCGGACCTGCGCGCCCGCGTGCGCGAGGGCGCAGGTCGGACCGCGCGCCGGCGGCGGTGGTCCAGCGACTCGCGCTGCGTCCACGCCGCCGGCGCTGGGCCGTGACCTAGACCGGCAGAGGCCCGTCCGAGGCCGTACCGCGCAGAGCGGTGACGGTGTAGGTCTGGTCCTGTCCCATCAGGATGATGAATCCCTTGTGCATCGCGGTGATCGCATCGGTGTGGATCGGGACGCTCTGGCCCGCGGGCACTGCCACGCGCGGCACGATGAGGCTGAACGTCGTCGAGCCCTGGTCGTGGTCGGGGACCAGCACGACGGTGGCGACCGTCCCGAGCGCGCCGGCATCCACGACGTTGACGTCGTCGCGACGGAAGGACGCGGCGTGGTGAGCGTCCTGGTAGGTGAGCACGATCGGGCCCGCCGTGGTGGGCGGACCGAAGCCGTTGGGGAAGTACGAGACGCTGAGATGTCCGCCGTGCAGGTGGAACTGGTTGGGCGGATGCGTCTGCTGCGGGGCGTCGGCGGCAACTTCGGCTGCGGTGGCCATAGAGGCTCCTTCATTCGCGTGCTGTAGTCACAACCTCCCCGGCTGGCGGCTGGGCCTATGTGCAGTCGCTCACACTCCCGAGGGTGAGGCCCTCGATGAGCGGGGCATCGCCGCCCTGCATCGCAGGAGAACGCACACGACGAGCACGGGCATGCACCGGTCAGCGGGGCGGGTGGGGTGGGGTTAGCCACACCCCAGAACACCTGATCGCCGCATCGAAACGCGCGCCGCGGCGCGGCAGGCTTGGCGCAACCCGCAAGCGCCTTCCCCAAGGAGTCCCACGATGCAACGCAACATCGCCGCTCGCGCGGGCGCCTGGAGCGCTCGCCACCGCCGCAAGGCGATCCTCGGCTGGATCGCCTTCGTGATCCTCGCCACCGTCGCCGGCGGCCTCACCGGCCAGCACATGCTCAGCGACGCGGACACCGCCAACGGCCAGTCGGCCGCGGCCGAGAAGGCGATCGAGGCGGCGGGCTTTCCCGACGACGCGGGCGAGCAGGTGCTCGTGCAGGCGAAGGGCGCGCTGCGATCGTCCGATCCAGCGTTCGCCGCCGCCGTGCGCGACGTCACGCGCAGGCTGGAGGCGACGCGCTACGTGCGCGAGGTCCGCTCGCCGCTGAGCGCGGGCAACGAGGGCCAGATCTCCAAGGACGGCCGCTCCGCGCTCGTCGCCTTCAAGATCCCCGGCGACAAGGAGCTCGCAGGCGAGCGCGTCGACGCCGCGCTCGCGACGGTCGCCGCGGCGCAGGCCGCGCACCCGGACCTGCGCATCGAGCAGTTCGGCAGCGCGAGTGCCGAGAAGGCGATCACGAAGTCCTTCGCGAACGACTTCAAGCGCGCGGAGTTCCTGTCGGTACCGATCACGCTGCTGATCCTGATCCTCGCCTTCGGCGCGCTCGTCGCCGCGGGTCTGCCGCTCGTGCTCGCGCTGACGGCCGTCGTCGGCACGCTCGGGCTGCTCGGGCCGGTCAGCCAGCTGCTGCCCGTCGACGAGTCGATCTCGTCGGTCGTGCTGCTCGTCGGCCTCGCCGTCGGCGTCGACTACTGCATGTTCTACGTGCGCCGCGAGATGGAGGAGCGCGACGCCGGCCGCGGCGCGGAGGCCGCGCTCGAGGCGGCCGCCGCGACGTCCGGCCGGGCGGTGCTGATCTCCGGCATCACGGTGATGGTCGCGATGGGCGGGATGTTCTTCGCCGGCAACGCCGTCTTCGAGTCCTTTGCTGTCGGAACGATCCTCGTCGTCGCCGTCGCGATCGTCGGGTCGCTGACGGTGCTGCCCGCGATGTTGTCGTGGCTCGGGCAGAAGGGCTGGACGGAGAAGGGCCGCGTGCCGTACGTCGGCAAGCTGCGCCATCGCACGAACGGCGACTCGCGCGTCTGGGGCGCGATCGTCGACCGCGTGCTGCGCCGCCCCGTGCTGTCGATCGCGCTGTCCGCGGGGCTCATGATCGCGCTCGCGATCCCGGCGCTCGGCATGCACACGGTCAACCCCGGGCTCGCCGGCCTGCCGCGCAGCTTGGCGGTCATGCAGACCTACGACCGCATGCAGGCCGCGTTCCCGGGCGGCAACGAGCCCGCGGTCGTCGCGATCGAGGCGGCCGACGTCCGCGCGCCGGCCGTGCAGGAGGGGATCGCGGCACTCGAGCGCGAGGCGCGGACGACGCCGGGCCTCGGCCAGCCGGTGACGGTCACCGACAACCCGCGCCACACGGTCGCGCTCGTCGAGATCCCGCTCGCGGGCAACGGCACCGACGCGGTCTCGGAAGCCGCGCTCGCGCGCCTGCGCGAGGACGTCATCCCCGCCACGATCGCGCGCGCCGACGGGGTGCGGGTGAACGTCACCGGCGAGACCGCCGGTTCGAAGGACTTCAACGACACGATGGTCTCGCACCTGCCGATCGTCTTCGGCTTCGTCCTCGGGCTGACGTTCCTGCTGCTGCTCGTGACGTTCCGCTCGATCGTCATCCCGATCAAGGCGATCGTCCTGAACCTGCTGTCGGTGGGCGCGTCGTACGGGATCCTGAAGCTCGTCTTCCAGGATGGCCACGGTGAGAAGCTGCTCGGCTTCCATTCGATCGGCGGGATCACGTCGTGGCTGCCGCTGTTTCTGTTCGTGATCCTGTTCGGCCTGTCGATGGACTACCACGTGTTCATCCTCAGCCGCATCCGCGAGGCCGTCGCCGGCGGCATGCGCACCGATCAGGCCGTGTCCTACGGGATCAAGCAGACGGCCGGCGTCGTCACGAGCGCGGCGATCGTCATGGTCGCGGTGTTCTCGATCTTCGCGACGCTGAGCTCGCTGGAGTTCAAGCAGATGGGCGTCGGCCTCGCGGCCGCGATCCTGATCGACGCGACGGTCGTGCGCGCGGTGCTGCTGCCGGCGACGATGAAGCTGCTCGGCGACTGGAACTGGTACCTGCCGAGCCGGCTGCACTGGCTGCCGAGCCTGCGCCACGAGGCGACGCCGGAGCCGGCGCACGCGTAGGTCGCCTGGGATAGTGCCGCGCATGAGCCGACCGACGGTGCTCGTGCGCGGCAGTGGCGACGTCGGGTCGGCGGTCGCCGTCGTCCTGCATCGCGCCAGATACGGGGTCGCGATCCACGAGGTCGCGGCCCCGGCGGCGCCGCGGCGCGGGATGGCGTTCGCGGACGCGATCTTCGACGGCGCGTGCTCGCTGGACGGCGTGCGCGCGCGGCGCGTCGACGACGTCGCGGCGCTGGCGGCGGTCGTCGCGGCGGGGGAGGTCGTGGCGGTCACGGTCGACGAGCTGGAGACCGTGCTGGCCGCGCTGGAGGTCGACGTGCTCGTCGACGCGCGGATGCGCAAGCGCGAGCGGCCCGAGCCCCAGCTCGAGCTGGCGGCGCTGACGATCGGCCTTGGTCCGAACGTCGTCGCGGGGGAGACGACGCACGTCGCGATCGAGACGCAGTGGGGCGACGATCTCGGCAAGGTGCTCGGCGCGGGCGCGACGCGTGCGCTCGCCGGCGAGCCGCGCAGCTTCGACGGCCACGGCCGCGACCGCTTCGTCTACGCGCCCGTCGCGGGCGTCCTGTGCACGTCGGCCGCGATCGCGCAGCGCGTGCGCGCGGGGGAGGTCGTCGCGACGATCGGCGACGAGCGGCTCGTGGCGCCGCTGGACGGGATCCTGCGCGGCCTGACGCACGATGGCGTCGCCGTCGACGCGGGCGCGAAGGTGGTCGAGGTCGACCCGCGCGGCGACGTCGCGAAGGTCGTCGGGGTGGGGGAGCGCCCGCGGCGGATCGCCGAGGGCGTGCTGCGGGCGATCGAGCTGGGGCGCGCCGGAGCCCGACTCGGGTGAGCGCGCCGGGCACCCGCGACCGGCGCGGCGCGTTCAGCGCTCGCGCAGCGCCTTCGCGACGATCTTCGCCGCGATCGCCGTGCCCGCGACGTTCAGGTGCACGCCGTCGACGTCGCGGACGTCGACGTCGCGGCCGCGGTAGCGGATGACGTCGCGATAGCCGTCGGGCGTGAAGACGAGGTCCATCCGCAGCACCCGCACGCCCGCGACGCCGGTGGCGGCGGTGACGATCGCCGCGTTGACGGCGCTGGTGATCGCCCGACGCGCGTCGCTGCGCGGCAGCGGCAGCGTCAGCCACAGCACGCGCTCGGCGCCGGCGCGCGGATAGGCCTGCATCGTCAGCCGCGTGCGGCGGCCGTACTCCGCCGTCCACGGCGCGTCGCAGCAGGCCACGCGCGTTCCGTCGGGCGTCGTCATCGGGAAGCCCTCGTTGGCGCCGAGCGAGACGACCGTCGCGCGCTGATGCAGGCGGCGGGTCTGCTGGGCGGCGAGCAGCGCCCATTGGGGCGCCGTCGCGTCGCCGGCGCCCGGCAGCGAGCCCTGCGCCGCGCGGCTGATGCCGGTGCCGATCCGCACGTCGCTGACGACCGACGCCGTCTCGCCGAGCTCGTCGGCGAGGAAGCCGTCGATGCCCTGCACCGTCGAGTCGCCCGTCGCGAGCACGGTCGGCACGCGCGTCGCCGGGCCGCGCCCGCCGCCGATCCGCACGACCGCGCTGGCGACGCGGCGGTGGCCGACGAGCAGCTGCACGCGCCAGTCGCCGCGCGCGGTCGCGCGGAAGCGGCGCGTCGCGACCGTCACCGCATCGACGAGCGCGACCGCGTGGCACGCCCGCGGCCGGTGCGGCGGCGTGACGCACAGCGCCGGCGCGATCGCGCCGATCCCCCAGCGGTCGACGATCCGCACGCGCACGAGCGCGCCCGGCGCGGCGCGGGGCGGGGCCGACAGTGTGAAGCGGCTGACGCACGACGGCGTGCGCACGCTGTAGGTCGCGAGCGCGAGCGCGCCGTCGGGCCGCGTCGCGGTCGCCACGAACCGCCGCTCGGGGCGCTCGCAACTCCAGGTCGTCGCGTCCTGTAGCCCGGTGAGGAGCTCGCCGGGCGCCGCGACGCTCCTGCCGAGGTGCACGAGGCGGTCGCCGACGCGTTCGAGGAACTCGACGGTCGCGCCCTCGGCGGCGACGAAGGTCAGGCTCAGCAGGCCGATCTGGCTGGCATCCGCGGCCATCCCGTTCGTCGCGGGCGCCGAGAAGCGCGGATCGGACGGCACGAGGCGGCTCGTCAGCGCGCCGGCGCGGACGCGTGCCCGCGAGCCCGGGCCGGCCGCCGTCAGCCGCCGGCGCACGAAGACGCCCTCGCGCGGGCGCCGGAACGCGCGGTCGGCGGTCAGCCAGACCTCCCAGGCGCCGCGGCCGGCGCGGCGCGGCAGCACCGGCAGGACGAAGTCCAGGCGCCCGCACGGGTCGACGGCGGCGCCGACCGAGCGGCGGGCAACCGTGCGCCCGGCGCGGCGGTAGTGCGCGAACAGCGCGGTCCCCTCGGGCAGGCCCGTGAGCCGCCAGCGCTCGCTCGCGCCGGCCGTCAGCGCGAACGACGAGCGCGGGCGGATCCGCACGCCGCGGCTGACGCTGCGCAGCGACGCGCTCGCGAGCACGGCGGGCGTCGCACGCCCGTCGGCCGACGGCCGCGCGCGCACGGCGCGGACGGCCGCGCCGGTGTCCGTGGCCGGGGGCGGCGGCACGTCGAGGATCTCGACGAACGTGCCGCGGGCGCCGGCCGACGCGGCGCGTCCGGCGATCGCCGCGCCGGCGAGCGGGTCGCTCGTCGCCATGACGTCGAGCGCCACGCTCGCGCGCGGCTCGAAGCCGGTGCCGGAGATCGCGAACCGCCCGCCGGAGTAGGCGCAGGTCGTCGTGACGACGATTGCCGGCGCGGCCGCGGCCGGTGCGGCGAGGATCGCGGGCGCGGCCGTGGCCGGTGCGGCGAGGACCGTGGGCGCGGCCGTGGCCGGTGCGGCGAGGACCGTGGGCGCGGCTGCGGCCGGTGCGGCGAGGACCGTGGGCGCGGTCGCGGCCGGTGCGGCGACCGCGGCGAGGACGCCGACCACCGCGAGGCCCAGGGCTCGGCGCCTACGCGCTGTCGAGAGCGTCAGCCGGCCATGCCCTTGCGCTCGAGCTCCTCGCGCGCGGCGGCGGTCTTCTCCAGGCCGCCGGGTGCGAGGCCCTCGAGGATCGCCGGCGCCTTCGTGAACTGCACGTCGCGGTAGCCGACGATCTCGATCGCGTTGCCCCACGGGTCGTGGAAGCGCAGCCCGCCGTGCGGCGCGACCTTCACGCCCGCCTCGGCGAGCGCTGTGCGGACGGCCTCCTTGTCGTCGACGACCAGCCCGAAGTGGCGGCCGGCGTCGGCGCCCTGCCGGCGGCCCGAGCTCAGCGCGAGGAACTGGTCGCCGAGGTCGATCCACGCCATCGTCGGTCGCCTGCCGCGCAGCTCGAACTCCAGGAAGCGCCCGTACCAGGCCAGCGCCTCGTCGACGTCGCCGACCTCGAGCGCGACGTGGTTGATGCCGATCGCGCGTGCCATGCCATCAGCGTAGTAGCCGTCGTCGCGCGTCGACGCGCATGGTCCTGCGGCGCGCGGCCGCGTAGTCTGGCGCCGATGCAGCCCGCCCCCGCACCACGCCGCTCGTGCCTGTCGGTTCCCGGGTCGTCGGCGAGCATGCTTGCCAAGGCGCCGACGCGCGGCGCGGACGAGATCGTCGTCGACCTCGAGGACGCCGTCGCCGTGGCGGCGAAGGACGAGGCGCGCGCGACCGTGCTGGCTGCGCTCGCCGCGCCGCAGTGGCAGGGCGTGCGCTGCAGCGTGCGCGTCAACGCGCCGCGCACGCCGTGGTGCCACGAGGACGTCGTCGCGATCGCGTCGCTGCACGACGGGCCCGCGTCGATCGTCGTGCCCAAGGTCGAGAGCGCCGGCGACCTCGCGTTCGTCGAGCGGCTGCTCGACGGCGCCGAGGCCGCCGCCGGGGTGCGGCGCCCGCTGCGCGTGCAGGCCCTGATCGAGACCGCGGCCGGGGTCGCGCGCGTGCACGAGATCGCGGCCGCGTCGCCAAGGCTCGACGGGCTGATCCTCGGCTATGCCGACCTGTCGGCGTCGCTCGGCCGTGCCGCGGGCGCCGGCGCCGAGCTGGACTCCTGGCGGGCGATCCAGGACCAGATCCTGGTGGCCGCGCGGACCAACGACCTGCTCGCGATCGACGGGCCGTACCTCGGCGTCGCCGTCGACGCCGCCTTCAGCGCCGCGGCCGAGCGCGCGCGCGACATGGGGTTCGACGGCAAGTGGGCGATCCACCCGGCCCAGGTCGCCGCGCTGAACGCGCTGTTCACGCCGACGCGCGAGGAGGTCGAGC
>JAWVGK010000337.1:0-3795 GCA_033855155.1 Solirubrobacteraceae bacterium
ACCACGTCGACCTGCGCGTCGTGACGCTGCCGAGCGTCCACGGCGAGTCGGTCGTCATGCGCATCCTCGACAAGGACTCCGTCGTGATGTCGCTGGAGAAGCTCGGCATGGCGCCCGCCGAGAAGGACCGCTTCGAGCGGGCCTTCCACCAGGCCTACGGCGCGGTGCTCGTGACCGGCCCGACCGGCTCGGGCAAGTCGACGACGCTCTACGCGGCGCTCGGCGAGCTCAATACGATCGAGAAGAACATCATCACGATCGAGGACCCGGTCGAGTACCAGCTCGACGGCATCACCCAGGTGCAGGTCAACACGAAGGCCGGCCTGCACTTCTCGACCGGCCTGCGCTCGATGATGCGCGCGGACCCCGACATCATCATGGTCGGCGAGATCCGCGACCGCGAGACCGCGCAGATCGCGATCGAGTCGGCGCTGACCGGCCACCTCGTGCTGTCGACGCTGCACACCAACGACGCCGCCAGCGCCGTCACGCGCCTCGTCGAGATGGGCATCGAGCCGTTCCTCGTCGCGTCGGCGATCGACTGCGTCGTCGCGCAGCGGCTCGCGCGCAAGCTCTGCCAGTTCTGCAAGGAGCGCCAGATCATCAGCGCCGACGTGCTGCGCGCCAACGGCATCCGCAGCCAGTTCGACATGGAGGCCTACAACGCCCAGGGCTGCCAGCGCTGCAACTACTCCGGCTACAAGGGCCGGATCGGTCTCTACGAGGTGCTGTCGGTGTCCGAGGAGATCCGCAAGCTCGCGCTGGCGCGCGCCCCCGCGCCGGACATCGCCGACCTCGCCGTGCGCCAGGGCATGCGGCTGCTGCGCGACGACGGCCTCGAGAAGGTGCGCCTGGGGATGACCTCGATCGCGGAGGTCACGCGCGTCACGGGCACCGGCGCCGCCGTCACCGACTGACGGCGGCCCAGCGGCTGACATGAGCGATAGGTCGCGGCGCCGGGCTCCGGACGAAGGTGGCGGGTCGGCACCGAACGCTTGCTACGCGAGCGGGAGCGCTCGTGTACGTTCCGCGAGGTGAGGGCGGCCAGGCTGTCGTTGCACCCGATTGTCGGCTCCTTGTTGACCGAGCCTCTCGAGGTGTTCGGGCTCACCGCTGTTTGCGTGATGCTCGGAACGGGGTTCGCTGGGACGATTGCTCTCGTGAGCGGTGCGGCGGCGCATGAGATCGCGGACGCGTGTGTCAAGGGCGGCGTCATCGGCTTCATCTTCGGATTGCCTCTGACGCTTGGCTTGGGCCTGTATCTTTGGCTCTCAGGATGATCGAGTTCACGAACACCCGCGTCGTCGCGCTTCTCTGCCTCGGCGTGCTAGCCGCAGCTGCCTCCGTGGTTGCCGCGACGGTCGGAGGCCTCGGCGTGGCCGCGTTCTACCTGATGGCGGTGTTGTGTGTGCCTTTGGCGGCAACCGCGCTGATCACGGCTACTGCCGTCCAGCGCTCGCGAGCAGCTGCCGACCTTAGTGAGGAGCTTCTCGCCGAACAACAAGTGCTGCGTCAGCAGGCCCTGTCGACAGAGACCGCGCTTGCGACCGTCCAACGCATCGTGACCACGCTTGCGGCAGCGCAGCAGGCCGCCTCGGAGCAGGCTTCGGTCCAGCGCCGTATCTGAGACGGACTCCGGCCCGGGATCGTCCGTTCGCGACCTCCGGCGTGGCACGTCGTCACCGACTGACGGCTCGCGGCTACGCCGCCGGGTGGTTTGCCGGCAGCCACCGCTTGGCGGCGGCGACGAGCTCGTCGCCGGCGCTGTCGCCCGCGCACAGCCGGGGCAGGCGGTGCAGGATCAGCGCGCCCGAGACCGCGCGAGTACGTACGTCCTGGACGTCGGCGTTGCCGCCGAACTCCTGCTGCACGTTCTCGACGACCTGCCACATCTCGTCGGCGCGGTAGGCGCTGCGCAGCTCCATGTCCGACAGGATCGTGGCGATGTCGCCGAGCACGCCGCGCAGCTCGCCGGCGGTCTTCGCCATCGCGTCGTCGGCGCGGGCCGCGAGCTCTTCGCGCAGCGCGTTCGCGGCGGGTGCGACGTCCGCACCGTCGGCGATCGCGGTCGCGAGCGCCTGGAGCAGGCCGGCGAAGGCCTCGTCGGATGAGTCGTCGGTGCCGAAGACGCGCGCGTACGCCGCGGCGCGGCGCGCGGCCGGCATCCGCTTGTAGCCCTGGTCCCAGAACTCGTGCAGGAGGTTGGACGCCTCGCCGGCGCCGATCGACAGCATCTTGTTCTGGTTGAGCTCGTTGAGGCGCTCGACGAGCTCGATCAGCGCGAGCTCCTCGAGGACGGACGCCGCGTACAGCACGCCGGCGTCGTCGTCGGTCCAGCCGCTGATCTCGATCAGCTCGTCATCCCGGGTCATCACCCGGCCCATCCTAGAGGCGCGCCCGCGGCGGGCGGCCGGCGCCGTCGCGACGTGGCCGGTTGGCGCTCAGGCGCGGCGCGACGCGCGTGCGCGCGCTACGGCGACGGCTCGCTCGCCGCCGCGGCCAGCCACGCGCTACGGCTCGACGGCGGCCGCGGCCAGCTACGGCGACGGCTCGCTCGCCGCTGCGGCCAGCCACGAGCGCGCGGCGTCCGCGACCTCCTCGGTCACGGCGCCGTCGTCGGCGGTCAGCCAGGCGACGACGACCGTGCCGCTCGCCGCGAGCGCCTGATGGCGTGCGACGTCGCGCGTGTCGCCGAGCTCCAGGCGCGCGAGCTGGTCGGTCAGCTGCCAGGCGTCGCGCGCGCCGTAGGCGTTGAGCAGCTCGACGTCGGAGAGGATTGCCAGCGCGTCGCCGAGCTGCGGGCGCAGCACGGCGATCGCCGCCAGCGCGCGCTCGTCGACGTGGCGGTCGATGTGCGAGCGCAGCTCGCCGGCGGCCCACGCGACGGCGTCGGCGTCGCTCGCGGCGCCCGCGTCGTCGGCGGCGATCGCCGCCGCCAGGCGCGCGAGCAGGTGCGCGAAGCCGGGTCCGACGACGGTCGCGAAGAGCTCGCGGCGCTCGTCCTCGCCGAGGCGCTCGGCGCGGCCCAGCCAGTAGCTGTCGAGCAGCGCCGCGGCGCCGCCCGGCCCGCCGACCGGCAGGCCGCCGTGCAGGTACAGCTCGACGAGCCGGTCGCAGACGCGCAGGATGCCGAGCTCCTCGAGCTGCGCGGCGGCGTACAGGGCGGCCGCGGCCTCGACCTCTTCTGCGTCGGACAGGACTACGACCCCGCGGGCAGCTCGGCCGAGTCGATCTCCTCCTCGGCGGTGGAGTCGACGTCGGCCTCGGGCGGCGTGGCGTGGTCGAAGCCGGCGGCGCGGTAGGCGTCGTCCTCGTCGAGCGTCTCGTGCTCGAGCAGCTCACGCGTCAGCGACTCGAGCTTGTCGCGGTTGGCCGCCAGCGCGCGCTGCGCGCGCTCGTAGCACGTCTCGACGATGCGCCGGACCTCGCGGTCGACGAGCTCGCGCGTGTCGTCGGAGACCTGGACCTGGCCGCCGGGGCCGAAGAACTGCTCCTCGCCGGCCGCCGGGATCACCGAGACGAGCCCGATGACGTCCGACATGCCCCAGCGCCCGACCATCTGGCGGGCGATGTGCGTGACCTGCTCGAGATCGGACTCGGCGCCGGTCGTGACGTTGCCGTAGACGAGCTCCTCCGCGGCGCGGCCGCCGAGGGCTCCGACGATGCGGCCCTCCAGGTAGCGCGCGTCGTAGCCGTAGCGGTCGGTCGACGGCGACTGGAACGTGACCCCGAGCGCGCGTCCGCGGGGGACGATCGAGATCTTGCGCACCGGGTCGGCGCCGGGCTCCAGCATGC
>JAWVGK010000338.1:0-5553 GCA_033855155.1 Solirubrobacteraceae bacterium
TTGCCGTTCCACGTCTCGATGAGGACGAGCGGGGGAGGCGAACCAAGCGGCTTGATGCGCACCCGGCCGGTGAAGCGCAGCCGCCCTCCGCCAAGCGCGCGCAGGTGCAGCGACACGTTCGGCCTGACCGTCTGGCGCACCTTGATGGCCTGCGCGGCGGCGGGGTCCGGGTTCTCGCCGTAGCTGATCGTCAGCAGCCTCGAACGGCCTCGGGGAGCGGTCAGCACCCAGTGGCCCGCGGCATCGGTGGTCGCGCGCGCGACCGGCCGCGACACGCCTCGGCCGGCAGCTCGAGCGAACAGCGTCACCGGCACGCCCGGCGCCGGAACGTCCGCGCTGGTGCGCAACGTGCCCGACAGCCTGAGTCCCGACCTACTCCAGGCACGCCGCACGCCGCCCAGCAGCTTCCGGGTGGGCGGGTCGAGCACCACGGCATACGTCGGCGCGGGGACCGACGAGCCGGTCGTGGGCCTGTCGGACGTCAGGCCGCTGCTGACCGTCGTGCGGTTGTTCGTCGTGATCTCCCGGCGCAGCACCGTCGAGGTGTCGCCCGCAGCGTTCCTGACGATCACCTTCAGCTCATGGGCCCCGTCGGTGAGCGACGTCGTCCTGATCGTCAGGTCCACCGTCTGCGCCCGCGGGCACGGCTGCTGCCAGGCCCACATCAGCGCGCCGGTCCCGGCGTCGGTGCCGACGGGCACGCAATGGCCGCCGTTGGTGTTCGGCGTCGCGTCGTAGACGGCCTTGCCGTCGATCGCGACCGTCACCTTCCACACGCCGGGCCCGCCGTCCGCGGTGCTGAACGCCAGCCCGGCGGCGCCGTGCGCGCCGGGCTCGAGCATCCCGCCGCGGAACTCGGTCGCCGTCGGCATCGAGCTCGTCGCGAGCAGGAGGTTCGCCCACCCGACGGACACCAGCGACCACGCACCATGACCGCCGCCCTCCGCGCACGGGAGGTTCCACTCGCTCCTGCACTCCGCCGCGACATACAGCTCACCGCCGCGATCGCGCGGCAGGTCGATGGTGCCGTAGTAGTTCGGTGGACCGCTCTGGCAGTCGACCTGCGCGATGCACCGCATGAAGACGTTGCTGGCGTCGTACAGGCGCTGCGGGGTGTACATCACCGCGGTTCCACGCGCGTAGGTTCCCCAGGTGTAGCCCTCGGCGGAGAGGCCGACGAGCGCGGTCCCGCCGGCGAGGGTGGAACCGTCGGGCGGCGTATACGCGAGACCCTCCGCGGAGTCCGCCAGCGCGGGGCCCCGCATGCCCAGCAAGGCGATCATCGGCTCTCCCGGCGCGCACTCCACCTTGTTCGTCGATCCGAGGGACGGAGTCTTTGCGAAGCCGGACCACCCTTCGCTCAAGGCGCGCGAGCCATCGGGGTTGACGCAATTCGTCTTCATCCAGTACCCGGCATGTGCCGGGCTCGGTGCGAACGCCGTGGCGGCGGCGAGCAGCGCTGCGAGCCGGAGGGAGCGCCGGCACGGAGCCTTCAATTCTCGATGCATCCTCTTCCCCATCGTGTCGGTATGAACGGTCATCAGCATTCGGGGCTCCCGAACACGCACCGCGGCTGACCGGCCTGCGCGGCCGCGGACACGGGCGGCGGCGGCGGTGCGGGCTGCGCCTGGAACGTCGCCGACGACGCGTCCGTCGACGATGAGCTCGCAACACCCGGTGAGCGGGCGACGAACGCCTGCCGCGGCGCGGCGCGCACGGCGGCCGTGATCCGCTGCTGCGGTGAAGGCGCCGGCAGCCGCGAGCTGAGCGTCGGAGCCCGACGGCGCACTTGAGCCGCCGACCGACCGCCCGCGTGCGATGCCGGCTTCGGCGTTCCGGCGCTGTGCACCGGAGCAGGAGCGATCGGCCGCAGCACGCCCGCGATCTCACCGCCTGCGGTCGCCGCGCAGACGACCCCGACGCAGACGGCTGCCGCCTTGCCGCCGATCGTCGCCGCGCCTCCTCCGGCGGCGGCCGCGCCACCGATGCCCACCCGTGCCAGCAGCGTCGAGGACTGAGCGTGGACATCGTGCGCGAGCCCGGCGAGCTTCGTCCCGAGCCCTTGCGCCGCGATCGCGATCGCGATCGTGTCGAACGGCAGCGCGAGAGCCGCGGCGCTGCGTCGCAGGAGCATCCGGCGCCGGGCGTGCCACACGGCCCAGCAGTCTTCGCACCCGGCCACATGGAACAACACGCGCTGGTAGCGCTCCTCCTCGAGCGCGTGGCTACGATCGTGCCTGCCGGCCGTGATGAACTCGTCCAGCAGGGCTCGCTGCTCGGCGCAGACCGCGCCGTTGGCTCGCTCGCCGATGAACGCCGCCATCTTCATGCGTGCCCGCCGCGACACGCTCTTCGTCTTCGACGCGCTCCAGCCGAGGGCTTCGGGCAGGCCGCGAGGTTGCGCGCCTCGCGCGCGGGACGCCGCGAGCACATGGTCGTACCACGCCTCCGCCCAGCGCCGCTGGTCGCCGTGCAGGACGCTGAAGATCTCGCGGATCCGCCACCACTGCCGCGCGTCGTCGGTCAGCGCGCAGAGGTCGTCGCAGTCGGCAGCCGGCGACGGACTGTCGTCGACCGAGATCCCGGCACGATGCCTGAGCTCGGCTGAGCGGTGCCCGTCGATCACCCGCCGCCGGGCGCAGATGATCCAGAGGGACTTGACCTCGTCTGGCTCACCGAGGTGATCGCCGGCGGCCACGATCTGCGCGAGCGCCTCGTCGACCGCTTCGAACACCCCCGAGGAGCCGACGCGGCGCAGGTACGCGGGCGCGATCGCGGACACGACGGACTCGCGCATCCGCAGCAACGCTCGCTCGCGCTCCAATTGCTCGTGGCGCTCCCGCTGCGCCCGCACGCTCAAGGCCCACCCTCCCTGTTGCGATGCTGGATCTCGCACATCGCACGATCAAACGCGCGCCAGGCCGGCAGCATGCCATCCAGGCGCATCGTGCGCACCTCGTCGGCAAGGTACCGCCGATAGAGCCGACGTGCATCGTCGCCGAGAACCGCCAGCATCGCGTCGATGTTCGCCTCGGAGTGCCGGGCCACCCAGCCCGGCTCGGGGTAGGACGCGAGGTCACGACTGGGGCTCACGATCGTCTATCGAGATAGCCCCGCTAAAGGGTGCAGCGCGAGCGAGGGACGTGCGGCAGCGCGGCTAGTGGCTCGTCCAGAAACGTTTGACCGGAAACTCGCCTCGGGCGGCGAACAGGGATGCATGTCCTCGAGCTTGGAGGTGGCGATGCGTCCCCCGGAGGTGTTCGTCCGCGAGTTGGCGCCTGAGGAGGGCGCGCGATTGAAGTCGATTTCCAAGCGAGCCAAGCACCAGTCCAAGCGCGCCAGGGCGATGATCGTGCTGGCATCCTCGACCGGGATGGCGGCACCGCAGATCGCGGAGTTGATGCGCACCGACGAGTCGCATGTGCGCAAGGTCATCCATGCGTTCAACGATCAGGGGTTTGAGTCGCTGGACTCTGACTATCGGGGCGGGCGTCCGAAGAAGACGACGCCCGAGCAGCGCGACCGCATCGTCGCGGTCGCGCGCGCCCGCCCCGATACGCAGGGCGTGCCGTTGACGCGCTGGTCGCTGAACAAGCTCGCCGACCACCTCGCGGGCATCGACATCGTGCTGTGTGCCGAAGCGCTGCGCCTGACACTGCGCGCCGCCGGTCTGTCGCATCAGCGCACGCGCTCGTGGAAATGGAGCCCGGATCGGGACTTCGCCGCCAAAGCCGCGCGGGTGCTGGGCCTGTATCGCCACAAGCCCGACGACGGTGTCGTGGTCTGCTTCGATGAGATGGGCCCGATCCAGCTGATCCCCCATCACGGGTCGGGGTGGGCGCCCGAGAAGCGCTGCGAGCGCCACCGCGCGACGTACTCCAAGAAAGACGGCGTGCGCCACCTGTTCGGCGCCTACGACGTCCACGCCGACCGGCTGCACGGCCGCTTGCGCGAGCACAAGAACGCCGGCGAAGTGCTCGCGTTCTTCGAACAGATCCGGATGCGCTACCGACCCGGCGTGCGGATCTACCTCGTCATGGACAACCTCTCCACGCACAAGACCCAAGCGATCCGCGAGTGGGCCGATGCGAGCAACGTCGAGTTGGTCTTCACACCGACCTACGCGAGCTTTCTGAACCGCATCGAATGTCACTTCTGGGGGATCGGCGAGTTCGTCGTCAAGAACGCCGACTACCGCGATTGGGCAGCGCTTGCCAAGGCGATGGCCGACCACATCCAGTACCGCAACGGACCGCACCGCGATGCGCGCCTCATCAAGGCCGAACGGCGTTGCTGATCGCCGCCTGATCGATGGGGTTTCCGGTCAAACGATTCTGGACGACCCACTAGTAGCCGAGGCGCGCGAGGCGCTCGCGCTCGGCGCGGCGCTTGGCTTCGCGCTGCTCCTTGCGCATCCGCTCGCGCTCACGACGTTCCTGGTCTTCGTCGTGACCGGTCACGATGCGGATGCTCTTGCGCAGCGTGCCGTCCTGCGCGTGCGATGCGAACTCCTGGCGGCTGGGGCGATCGTCGCGACGCGGACGTCCGCCGCGGTCGCCACCGGGACGCGGGCCGCCGGGCCGGCGTGCACCGGCCTCGCCGGGACGTCCGCCGCCGCCGCTGCTGCGCTCCTGCTCGGGCGGGCGCGGAAGCTGGCCCTTGACGTCGCGCACCGGGGTGGCGGCGAGCCGCACCCACGCGTTGAAGACGGGATCGCCGGGCTTCAGGCCCTCTGCCGCCTGGGCGCAGACGGCGGCCCACTTCAGCGGCTGGCCCTTCTCGTCCTGCTTGGGCTTCAGCGCCTCCTTGATGATCTCGGCGCCGCCGACGCGCTCGATCGCGGCGGTGAGGCGGGCGGGCGAGGAGAGCGAGCGGTCCTGCTGCGCAGCGGTCTCACCCGCGGGCTCGGCCTCGGCGGGTGCGGCCGGCTCGGCGGCGTCGGGCTGAGCCGCGGCCGCGGCGGCCGCACGTGCCTCCGCTTCGGGCGCTGCGGCCTCGGGGGCCGGCGTCCCCGCGGCGGGCGCTGCGACCTCGGCTGCTGCCGCCTCGGGAGCGGCGGCCTCGGGAGCGGCGGCCTCGGGTGCCGCGGTCTCGCCGGCGACCGGCTCGTCCGCGGGCTGCTCCTCGGCACCAGGCGACTCGGCGGCGGCAGGCGACGGCGCGCCGCGGCGGAGATCGGTGAGTGCGGAGAAGAACGCGCGGCGGTGGCGCTCGGCGGCCGAGGGACGGCGGCGGCGCTTGCGCGTGGGCAGCGTGGCCTTGACCGTCGGCAGCGGCTTGGGCGGCTGCGCGACGCCCAGGATCTTCGGGCCGACGGCTGGACGTTCGGCGTCCGGCGTGACGACCGGCGGCGCCTCGGCGGCGGGTTGCTCGGCGGACTCGGACGATGCGGCGGCGGGCGCGGCCTCGGCAGCGGGCTCCTCGCGCTTGGCGGCGACGACCGGCGCGTCGGCGGCCACCGGTTGGCCCATGTCGACGGGCGCGGCGGCGGCGGTCTCCTCAGCGGCGGGTTGCTCTGCTGCGGCGGGCTGCTCGGCGGCGGTCGCCGGCTCG
>JAWVGK010000339.1:0-2726 GCA_033855155.1 Solirubrobacteraceae bacterium
CGACGGCAGCGGCGCCAGCGCCGTCCAGTGGTTCGTGTCCGGGGTGTAGGCGTACACGTCGGCGACGACGGCGTTGTTCGCGGTCTCCCCGCCCATCACGACGATGCGTCCGTCCATGGCGAACGTCGCCCCGGAGATGTGACCGAGCGGCTTGGGAAGGTTGGCGAGCCGCGTCCAGGTGTTCGTCGCGGGGTCGTAGGCGTCGACGTCAGGCTGCGTGATCAGCGCGGCGTCGTGACCGTGCTGACCACCGATTGCGTAGATCCTTCCGCCCAGGACCGCGGAGCCCATGTGGCTGCGCGGGTTGGGCACCGGCGCGAGCGCGACCCAGCCGGCTGCCTGGTTGGACAGGTCCAGCGCCCAGTGGTCGCCGACCTCCGAGTTGTGGGCGATGGGGTAGCCGCCGAAGTAGTGCAGCTTGCCGTGGAGATACTCCAGCTCCCCGCCCCCGCGCATCTGCGGCAGGTCGGGCATGCGTCGATAGGCGTTCGCCGCCGGGTCGTATCGCCAGGCCTCACGGGTCCCGAAGATCTGGTTGGTGCCGGCCGCGTCCGCCGTGTTGCCACCCGCCCAGTAGGCGTACGTTCCGTCGGTGGCGAAGCCGGAGTGGGTCACGCCGCCGTGCTTGGTGGCGTTCTCCGAGGGCATCGCAGCGAGTGCCGTCCAGCCCTTCGCGGGATCCAGGCGGTAGGCGCGCGAGGTCGGGGCGCAGCCGCCGCCGGGCTGGCTGTTCGCGCACCTCTTCAGGGCGTCGAAGCCGCTGAACGAGTAGAGCTTGCCGCCGATCGTGAAGCCCTGCGCCTCAGAGTTGCGGTACGGCTGGGAGTACGTCGTGCTCCATTTGACGTTCGTCCAGGTGGCCGGCGCGGCGGCGGCGGGCGCCGCCGGCAGCGCGAGCGCCGGCAACGTGGCCGGCAGGATCCAGCGCAGTCGTGCTGCGAGTATCACGGTCGTCCCCCTCTCCGTCGGCTCCCGCCGGGGCGACCACTGTAGCGCTCTTCAATTCGGTGCGCCGATTGTCAGGCAGGCAGTCCGTCCTGCACGCGCGAGCGAACCTCGATCTCGCAGCGCTCGGTCGCCATCCCGATCGCGCCCGGTGCGCCGCCGAGATCGTGCCAGCCGCGCAGCGCGCTCTCGTGGATCGCGTCGAGCTCGTCGTCGCAGTGGTACGGGTCGTGATGAAACAGCAGCGTGCGCCGCGGGCCGGTGCGCCGGGCGAAGGCCAGCGCGTCGCAGACCGACGAGTGCCCCCAGCCGAAGTGCGAGGGGTACTCGGCGGCGGTGTACTGGCAGTCGTGCAGCAGCAGGTCGACGTCCTCGGCGAGCGCGTAGCCGGAGATCCACGCCGGCTCGAGCTCGGCGAGCGGCCCGATCAACGCCGGCTCGTGGTCGGGGAGGTAGCAGAAGGAGGCGCCGGGCTCGCTGATCCGGTAGCCGAGCGTCGGCCCGCGATGGTTGACCGCCTCGGCTCGGATGTGGGCCGGGCCGATGCTCCACGTCGCCGGCGGGCAGTCGCGGAACTCGAGCTTGCACGGCAGCTCGCGCAGCTCGACGGGCGTCAGCGGCGCGGACATGTAGCGCGCGATGCGGTCTCGCAGCGTGCTGCCGGGCGCGGACGGCCCCCAGATCGTGATCTCGTTGCGCGAATCGAACAGCGGCGCGAAGAACATCAGGCCCTGGATGTGATCGAGGTGCAGGTGCGTCAGCAGGATGTGGATCGGCCCGTGCTCGTCGGGCAGCCTGAGGTTTCGGATTCCGGTGCCGGCGTCGAGCACGAGTTGCGTGCCGTCCGACAGCGTCGTTTGCACGCACGACGTGTTACCGCCATAGCGCACGGTGCTCGCCCCCGGGGACGGGATCGAGCCGCGCGCGCCCCAGACCTTGACATGCATCAGCCCGCGTCCCAGAAGATCGCCATCGCCCCACGTACTCCCGCGTTGCCGACGATGGGAAACGCGCTGGCCTCGATGTTGCGCTGCTCGCCGGTCACCGCGCGGACGCTGAAGGCCAGATGAACGGGACGAAGCTCGCGCAGGGCGACCGACAGCGGCAGCTCGTCGAGGTCCAGCGGACGGCCGTCGGGAGCGAGCGGCACGAAGCGCGTGCCCCACTGCGCGAGCTCCATGTGACCCGCCTCCTCGTAGCGCAGCCCGAGCAGGTCGCCGGCGGCGTCGTTGTAGAACACGAGCGTGCCGTGGGCGTCGACGAGGAACGCCGGCGTCGTGATGTTCGACATCAGCCCGCGCGCGAGGATGAGCTCGACTGGTCGCTGATCGGCCATTGGGGGATTATCGGCGCGCGCGCGGTCGCACGAGAGTTCCGGGCTGCGGCCGGGACGCGCGTTGCAGCGCTTGAGCGGCGCGCGCGCATGACGGACGCTGCGGTGATGCGCTCACATGGCGTCGCCGCGACGGTTGCGCTCGCGCTCGCGGCGGTCGCGGTCGCGGTCGGGGTCGGGGCGGCGGTTGGGGCGGCGCCCGCGCTCGGAGCGTCGGTGTCCGCCGGAGCGGCGTCCGGCGGCGCGGTCGCCGACGGTTCTGCGCGTGCGTCCTCGCACGAGCCGAGTGGCGGCGCGCATTTCGGAGCGAACGTCCCGCGGCCGGCGGTGAAGCCGGTCGTGCGCTGGATGGCCGTCACGCCGCGCACGGTGCTCGCGGGGCGCACGCTGCCGCAACTGCGCTTTCGCGTGCGCCAGCGCGGGATGGCGCAGGTGCTGGCGCGGGTCG
>JAWVGK010000340.1:0-7891 GCA_033855155.1 Solirubrobacteraceae bacterium
GGGATCCCGCTCGTCACGTCGTCCTGCTTGAACTGCAGGTAGTAGCTCTGGGTGCCGTTGTTGCCGACCGAGGCGCTGAGCTCGACGCTGCGAAAGCTCGTGCCCTGGATGTTCGAGTACGCGAACAGCTCGCCGATCGTCGGCACGCGCCGGCCCGCGGCAGCGCACGCCGCCTGCGCGGCGAACCAGTGCGCGGCCGGACGCTTGGCCGTCTCGAAGCACAGCCCGGCCGCGAGGCTGGTGGCAACGGGACATTGCAGGCGCAGGCTGTCGGCGCTGCGCCCGCCGACGGTTGCCGCGTTGCCGGCGTTCGTCGCGGTCACCGCGGCTTGAACGATTCCGAGCGTCGACTCCTGGATCTTCGCTCCGGTCAGCGTGTTGGCCTTGACGTCCTTGCCCTCGATCGTGGCGTCGCGGATGTCCGCGCTGCGCAGGTCGTTGTTCTTGACGTCCTTGCCGCGAACGGTGTTGTCCTTGATCTGCGACGAGCCGATCGTCGCGGCGGCGTACCCGACGCCTCCGAGCGACACGAACAGCGACAGCAGCGCGACGATCATCGAGGGCGAGGGTCGCTTCGTCAGCATGCGGGGCATCTCGGCGGTCCTTTCGTGAGGTCGATGGCGCAAGTCTCCTCCCGGCTGTCAAGCCGCCGGGTCTGAACGGTCGGCCGCCGGGGTAGGCGGTGCGCCATGGCGGGAGGGACACTGCTGCGGACGAAGTCCATCGATCAGTCGATCGAGGACACGCAGGACGAGGAGAACGGCCTTCGCCGCACGCTCGGGCCGATCGACCTCGTGGTCTTCGGCGTCGGCGTGATCATCGGCACCGGCATCTTCGTGCTGACCGGCGAGGCCGCCGGCACGCGCGCCGGGCCGGCGGTCTCGCTGTCGTTCGTCGCCGCCGGCATCGTCTGCGGGCTGGCGGCGCTGTGCTACGCCGAGTTCGCCTCGACGGTCCCGGTCGCCGGGTCGGCCTACACGTTCTCCTACGCGAGCCTCGGCGAGCTCGTCGCGTGGATCATCGGCTGGGACCTGATCCTCGAGCTGGCGCTCGGCGCCGCGACCGTCGCCTCGGGCTGGTCGGACTACTTCCGCGTCGTCTGCGAGGACACGCTCGGCGTGAACCTGCCGGCCTGGATCGACGGCGCGCACCACAACCTCATCGCCGCCCTGCTCGTGCTCGCGATCACCGGGCTGCTGTGCCTCGGCGTGAAGGTCTCGACGCGCATCAACGCCGGCATCGTCGCGATCAAGCTGATGGTCGTCCTGCTCGTGATCGTCGCCGGCTTCTTCTACGTCAAGGGCGCGAACCTCGACCCGTTCATCCCGCCGAGCGGCTCGTCGCCGGCGCCCGGCGGCGGCGAGGCGACGAAGAGCCTGCTGCAGGAGCTCGGCGTCAACACCGGCACGTTCGGCGTCGGCGGCATCTTCAGCGCGGCCGCGCTCGTGTTCTTCGCCTTCATCGGCTTCGACATCGTCGCGACCGCGGCGGAGGAGTCCAAGAACCCGCAGCGCGACATGCCGATCGGGATCTTCGGCTCGCTGGCGATCTGCACGACGCTGTACGTGCTCGTGTCGCTCGTCGTCACCGGGATGGTGCCCTACGACCAGATCAAGCTCGAAGCGCCGCTGGCGGAGGCGTTCCAGTCGGTCGGGCAGTCGACGATCGCGCAGATCATCTCGATCGGCGCGCTCGCCGGCCTGACGACGGTGACGCTCATCCTCATGATGGGGCAGAGCCGCGTGTTCTTCGCGATGAGCCGCGACCACCTGCTGCCGGCGGCGTTCTCGCGCGTCTCGCAGCGCTTCAGGACGCCGTATCGCACGACGATCGTGACGGGCGTCGTCGTCGCGCTGCTGGCGTTCCTCGTCGACCTCCAGACGCTCGCCGAGCTCGTCAACATCGGCACGCTGTTCGCGTTCATCGTCGTCGCGATGGGCATCCTCGTCCTGCGCCGCACGCGCCCGGACCTCGAGCGCGCCTACCGCACGCCGGCCGTGCCGCTCGTGCCGATCCTCGCGGTGCTGACGTCGCTGTGGCTGATGCTCAACCTGCCGGCCGCGACGTGGGAGCGCTTCGGCATCTGGATGGCGGTCGGGCTCGTCGTGTACTTCGCCTACGGCCGGCGGCGCAGCCGGCTGGCGTGAGCTGAGCGCCGGCGCCCGCCGCCGGCGTAGGATCGCCCCGTGTCGCAGCGCTCGTTCACCGCGCCGCTGAGCGAGTCGGGCCGCGGCGGCGGGCGCTGGATCGAGCTGCCGTTCGACGCGCGCGAGGCGTTCGGCGAGGCGCGCGCGCCGGTGCGCGGGACGCTCAACGGCACGCCGTTTCGCGGGCGCCTGGCGGTCTACGGCGGCGCGACCTACCTCGGCCTGCGGCGCGAGATCCGCGACGCCGCGGGGCTCGAGCTCGGCGACCTCGTCGAGGTCGTGCTCGAGCGCGACGACGAGCCGCGCGAGGTCGAGGTCCCGCCGCAGCTCGCGGCGGCGCTGGCGGGCGACGCCGGGGCGCGCGCGGCGTTCGACGCGCTGGCCTTCACGCACCGTCGCGAGTACGCGGAGTGGGTCGCCGGGGCGAAGCGCGACGACACGCGCGCGCGGCGCGTCGAGCGCGCCGTGGAGCTGCTGCGCCGGGGCGTGCGCCACCCGTGAGCGTCGACCTCAGCGCGACGCGCGCACCGTCGAGAGGCCGCGCGGGCCTGGGCACCGTCAGCCTGCGCGCGTCGGGCGCCGTCGAGATGCTGCGCCGGCGCCACCCCGCGAGGGTCAACCTCAGCGCGACGCGCGCCAGCGGATCGTGCCGGTCTTGCAGGTCTGGATCGTGCGCCCGCTCGCGCGGTCGGTCGTGCGGTCGCTGAGCGTGAACGTGCCGCGCGCGCCCTTCGCGCCGAGTTCGGCCGTGAAGCCGTCGTCGATGTGCACGACGGTCTCGCCCTCGGTCTGCGTCGACTGGTCGCGGTCGCGCACGCGCCCGCGCGAGTCGATGCGGATGTTCGTGCGCGGCGCCTCGACGCCGATCGCGACCGTGTCGTCGCTGCACGTCACGGAGTAGGCGAACAGCGCGCGGGTGACGCGCCTGCCGTCGCCGGCGATCCGCAGCACGATCGGCCGGTTGGGCCCGCCCGCGCTGCGCTGCGTCGTCGTGCCGTAGTAGCGCGTGGCGGCGGGGGCGCCGACGCTGCCGACGCCGGTCACCGGCCGGCGCGCGCCGAAGGCGACCTTGCCGGTCTTGCAGGTCGTCGTGCGGCCCTCGACCGAGCGCTCGATCGTCGCCGAGATCGTGCCGTCGGCCGCCTGGTCGGTCGTGAAGCGCCCCGACAGCTCGTAGGTCGTGACGACCTTCGTCACCGGGTCGGGCTGCTGCGTGACGGTCCCCTTCGCGCCGAACGTGCCGTCGGCGGCGAGCTTCGCGTCGGCCGAGATGTCGCCGCCCGCGCAGCGCGCGCGGACCGTCGCCTCGATCTCCAGCCGGCGCGCGGGCAGCGCGCGCAGCGCGACGACGACGTTGCCGGCGCCGAAGATGTCGCGCGGCGGCGACGCGAGCGCGCCGCCGCCGAAGTTGCCGCGCGGGGTCGGCGGCGCCTCGGCGACCGCCGGCACGGCGAGCGTCAGAGCGGCCAGCACGGCCACGCGGAAGGGCTTGCCTCGCACGCCGCGAACCCTACCCGCGAGACGTGCGACCCGTCTCGCGCACGCGTTACGCTGCAAATCCCACCTATGCACAGGAGAGCTCGCATGCACGACCTCAGCACCTCCGGCCTCGCACGCTCAGGGGCCCGTGCACGCTCCGAGACGGCGACCCTGCTCGGTCAGGTGATGTTCCTCGTCGCGGTCGCGCTGGGCTTCATGACCGGCGGCGCGTTCATCGGCCAGGACCTGTCGCAGGGCACCGCCCTGATCTGCTTCCTCGCCGGCTTCGGCATGCTGCTGGCGCAGGCCTTCGGCGGCGAGCGCTTCCGCGTCGGCACGCTCGCGATCGGCTGGCTGTACGCGATCGCACTGCTGATCGGCCTCGGCATCGGCCCGACGATCGCCTACTTCCTTGAGAACGACGGCTCGGTCGTCACGCAGGCCGCCGGCGCGACGGCGCTGATCGTGCTCGGCACGGGCGCCGGCGGCTTCGCGCTGAGCAAGGACCTGTCGGGCTGGATGCGCCCGCTGTCGTTCGTCATCCTTGGCTGCGTCGTCGTGTCGTTCGTGATGCTGCTGTTCGCCGGCGGCGGCAACCCGATCCTCAGCGCGATCATCGCGATCGTCTCGGCGCTGCTGATCATGGTCGACTTCAACTACCTGCGCCAGCACGGCACGCAGGCCGATGCGGTGTGGCTGGCGACGGGCATCTTCGTGTCGATCGTGAACATCTTCCTGTCGCTGCTGAACCTGCTCGGCGACTGACGGGCGGTCCCCGGCCGGCGGCGCCGTGAGCTGGATCGTCGATGATGCTCGGGCGATGGCGCTCACGACCCGGTACGCCCGCAACGCAGACGTCAACCTCGCCTACCAGGTCCACGGGGACGGGCCGATCGACCTGATCGTCGTCAGCGCGTTCATCTCGCACGTCGAGCACGTCTGGGACAACCCGGGCTTCGCGCGCTTCCTCACCCGCCTCGCGCAGTTCTCGCGCCTGATCATCTGGGACCGGCGCGGCTCGGGCCTGTCCGACGACGGGCCGCTGGGCCTCGAGCACGAGGTCGGCGACGTCGAAGCGGTGCTCGACGCGGCCGGCAGCACCCGCGCCGCCGTGCTGGCCTACAACGCGGGCGGGCCGCTCGCCGCGCTGCACGCCGCGCGCCATCCGGACCGCGTCGCCTCGCTCGTGCTGTACGCGTGCGTGCTGCACGCCGTCCGCGACGACGACCTGCCGTGGGTCGAGGACGTCGAGGAGCGCGAGCAACGGATCGGCGGCATCATCGAGCGCTGGGGGCAGGGCACGAACCTCGACGTGCTGGCGCCGACCGCGGCCGACGACCCGCAACTGCGCGCGTGGCTCGCGCGTCTCGAGCGACTCGCCGCAAGCCCCGGCCAGGCGCGGCGGCTGGTCGCGGCGGCGGGGCGGGTGGACGTGCGACCGGAGCTCGACTCGATCCGCGCCGCGACGCTCGTGCTGCATCGCAGCGACGAGGCGTTCGTCGACGTGCGCCACGGGCGCGAGTACGCGCGGCGCATCCGCGGCGCGCGGCTCGTCGAGCTGCCCGGCGTCGACTCCTTGCCGAGCGTCGGCGACAGCGACGCGCTGCTCGGCGAGATCGAGGAGTTCCTGACCGGCAGGCGGCGCGGCGCGGATCGGGAGCGCGCGCTGCTGACGGTCCTCTTCACCGACATGGTCGGCAGCACGGCGCGCGCGGCCGCGCTCGGCGACAAGCGCTGGCGCGACCTGCTCGCGACCCACGAGAGCGAGGTGCGGCGCACGCTGCTGGGCTTCGGCGGCGAGGTCGTGCAGCGCATCGGCGACGGCTTCCTCGCGGTCTTCGACGGCGCGCCGAGTCGCGCCGTGCGTTGCGCGGCGGCGCTGCGCGCAGCCGTCAGCGCGCAGGGCGTCGACCTGCGCATCGGCCTGCACACGGGAGAGTGCGAGATCCTCGGCGACGACCTCGGCGGCATGGCCGTCCACATCGCCTCGCGCGTCGGCGACCTCGCCCAGCCCGGTGAGATCCTCGTCTCCGGCACGACGTACGGCACCGTCGTCGGCGCCGGCCTGGACTTCGACTACCGCGGCGAGCACATGCTGCGCGGCGTTCCCGGTCGCTGGCCGATCTTCGCGCTCAACGGCTGACCGGGGCGGGGCCGCTACAACCGCTCGCCGCGTGCACGCGCCCGCGCGAGGCGCGCCAGCACCTGCGCCCAGTCCACGACGCCGCCGTACAGGTGCCCGAGCGGCCCGGTGACGACCCACGCCGCGACGACGACGTGAGGGGGGCGAGGCCGGCGCATGTCGTGACGATAGGCTGATCCGATGGCCACTGCCGTCAAGACAACCGTTACCGAGCTTCCCCATTCGCGCGTGCGCGTCGAAGCCGAGATCCCCGCCGACGAGGTGCAGCGCACGCTCGAGAACCAGGCCCGCAAGCTGGGGCGCGAGATGAAGCTCCCCGGCTTTCGCCAGGGCAAGATCCCTCCGACGATCGTGATCCAGCGCCTCGGGCGCGATCCGATCCTCGACGAGGCGGTCCGCGACCAGCTGACCGGCTGGTACATGAGCGCGGTCGACACGTCGGGCATCGCCCCCGTCGGCGATCCCAAGGTCGACCTCGGCGATCTGCCCGACGAGGGCAAGCCGCTGACGTTCTCCTTCGAGGTCGGCGTGCGCCCGACCGCCGAGCTCGGCACGTACCGCGGCCTCGAGGTCGGCAGGCGCGAGCCCGCCGTCGACCCCGAGGAGATCGACGACGAGATCGAGAACCTGCGCGAGCGCTTCGCGCACCTGCACATCGTCAAGCGCCCGGCCAAGATGGGCGACTTCCTGACGATCGACTTCGAGGGGACCGTCGACGGCGAGCCCTTCCCCGGCGGCGAGGGCCGCGACCAGCTCGTCGAGCTCGGCTCGGGCAACCTCATCCCGGGCTTCGAGGAAGGCCTCGTCGGCGCCGTCCCCAACGAGGAGCGCACGGTGGACGCGACGTTCCCGGAGGACTACGCCGCCAAGCACGTCGCCGGCAAGGATGCGCAGTTCGTCATCACCGTCAAGGACATCAAGCACAAGCACCTGCCCGACCTCGACGACGACTTCGCGTCGGACTCCGCCGGCTTCGACACGCTCGAGGAGCTGCGCGCGAACATCGAGGAGCGGATGCTCGAGATCGAGCAGGAGAAGGTCGATTCGGAGTTCCGCGCGGCCGCGCTGGACGCCGTCGTCGCCGAGGCGACCGTCGAGGTTCCCGCGCCGCTGGTCGAGGCGCGCGCGAACGAGCTGCTGACGCGGATGCTGCACGCGCTCGGCCATCAGGGCATCACGAAGGAGCACTACCTCAAGATCTCCGGCAAGAGCGAGCGCGAGCTCGTCGAGGACGCGATGCCCGAGGCCGAGCTCGCCCTGCGGCGCGAGGCCGTGCTCGCCGCGATCATCAAGGCCGAGCGCATCGAGCCGACCGAGCAGCAGCTGCTCGACGCGCTCGAGAGCGCCGCCGAGCGCGAGCAGATGTCGCGTCAGAAGCTGCTCGACCGCCTGCGCCACGCCGGCCGCGCCGACGCGCTGGCGAAGGAGATTGCCGCCGAGCAGGCGCTCGACCTCGTCGTATCGGAGGCCACGCCGATCGCGGCCGAGGAGGCGCGGGCGCGCGCCGAGAAGGCAGCCGAGGCCGCCGCGAAGGCGCCGGCCGCCGCGAAGAAGGCCAGGAAGCCGGCCGCGCGCAAGAAGGCCAAGCCGAAGGACGAGCTGTGGACGCCCGACAAGGACGCTGCCGACGGCGCGGGCGACAAGAAGCTCTGGACGCCGGACGCGTAAGGACGGTCAGCCTTCCGGAGCGAGGACCCCCGGCGGGCGCGCGACGTCCGCGTCGGCCGGGCGTCCGGCCCCGGTGCAGGCGGTTGGTAGTCTGGCCCCGGCAGGACTTCGACTGACGATGCCCAACTGAAGCGAGGACCATGAGCCCACTAGTCCCCATGGTGGTCGAGCAGACGTCGCGAGGCGAGCGCGCCTTCGACATCTACAGCCGGCTGCTGAACGAGCGGATCGTCTTCCTGGGGACGCCCGTGGACGACCAGATCGCGAACCTCATCGTGGCGCAGCTGCTGCACCTCGAGTCCGAGGATCCCGACAAGGACATCTCGCTGTACATCAACTCCCCGGGCGGCTCGGTCTACGCCGGCCTGGCGATCTACGACACGATGCAGTTCATCAAGCCCGACGTGTCGACGATCTGCGTCGGGATCGCGATGTCGATGGGCGCGCTGCTGCT
>JAWVGK010000341.1:0-3953 GCA_033855155.1 Solirubrobacteraceae bacterium
TCGGAGTTGGGCTGCAGGATCTGCCGGACCCGCGCCCGGTCGCCGGCGACGGCGCGGGCGAAGTCGCCGAGCTGTGTGGTGGTCGCGACGAGCGCGACCTCCCCCCCGCCGAGGCCGATCCCGGGTCCGTCAGAGCATGCCGCCAGCGACGCCGCCGCCGCGAGCGCCGCGACGAGGCCCGCGGTGCGCCTGCGAGGACCGGTCATCTCGACCGAACCTAGCAGGAGTCATTCTCATTACTGCGCCGAGAGGCGCGGCGCTCGGCGGGCCGGCGCGACGGTCCGGCCGCGAGCGTCAGGCGGGTGCGGTCTCGTGCTCCTCGGCGGGTGCCGGCGGCGCGCCGCGGGTCGGCTCCGAGCGCGCGCTCACCTCGTCGCCGCCGACCGCCACGGCGGCCTTCATCGTCACGAGGTGGTAGAGGATCAGCACCTGCACGATCGCCAGCGACTCCGAGCGGCGCACGTCGGTGCCGACGGTGAACTCGCCGAGGCGCTCGGTGCGCAGGTGGCTGGCGAAGTGCATCTTGTCCCAGATCGCCTCCTCGATCGCCGCGCCGCGGTCGCGATCGACGTTGCCCGGGATGAACAGGCGCGTCTCGGTCGTCTTCTCGTCGATCGTGATGCCGTCGTCGCCGCCGGCCTCGATGACGACCGACAGGTCGGGGTGCGGCAGCCCCTCGCGCAGCGTCAGCACGGCGTCGAGGTGATCCTGGTCGCCTGCCTCGTTGGGCCGGAACGAGACGACGATGTCGCCCTGTCCCTGCTGCGGGCGGATGAAGGCCTCGGAGTCGGGCTCGCGACGATCGAGGTCGTCGAGCACCTCCTGCTCGGTGTAGCCGCGCTTGCTCGTGTCGCGCTTGACCTTCCAGTCGCGGCGCATCTGCTCCGGCGGCGCGAGGTAGACGCGCACGTCGTAGGTCGACGCCATGTCCTTGGTGTGGTAGCCGAGCAGGCCCTCGATCACCGCGAAGCGCTTGGGCATGATGTACTGCGGCGGTCCGAACGTGCCGTCGGCGTGCTTGTAGACCGGCTTGAGGATCGGCTCGCCGTTGCGCAGGTGCATGAGGTGCTGCGCGATGATGTCCATGTAGTTGCAGTCGGGGTGCAGCGGCGTGATGCCGTGCTCCTTGCGCTGCGCGCGGTCGTACTTGTGGTAGTCGTCCATCCCGATGTGGGTGACGTTGTCCTTGCCGAGGATCTCGACGAGGCCCTTCGTGATGGTCGTCTTGCCGGTCGCCGAGTCGCCGACGACGCCGAGGATGATGGGGCGCGCCATGTTGTCCTCTCCAATCTGAAGTCGCCGCCGAGGCGGGAAAGATAGCGCCCGGTCGCGATCCGCGCCGGGCGCCCTCCGGCAGTCGCCGTACGGTTGAATGGCGCGATCGGCGTCTCGTTCCTCATACCCGCCTACAACGAGGCGGCAACGATCCTCGAGGTGCTCCAGCGCATCAACGTCCTGGGTCTCGACCACGAGGTCATCGTCGTCGACGACGGCTCCACCGACGACACGGCGGCGATCGTCGCGGCGTTCGCGAGAGCCCATCCCGAGGTGCAGCTCGTGCGCCAGCCCAACCGCGGCAAGGGCTCGGCGGTGCGGCTCGCCGCGACCCGCGTCACGAAGGACATCGCCGTCATCCAGGACGCCGACATGGAGTACGACCCGGCCGACGTCATCGCCCTGATCGCGCCGATCGAGCGCGGCGTCGCCGACGTCGTGTACGGCTCGCGGCTGTCCGGCGGCGCGCCGCAGCGCGCGTACCTGTTCTGGCATCTCGTCGGCAATCGCTTCCTGTCGCTGTTGACCGGCGTGCTCTTCAACACGACGCTCAGCGACATGGAGACCGGCTACAAGGCGTTTCGCTCCGACGTGCTGCGCTCGCTGCGCCTGACGCAGGACGACTTCGCGATCGAGCCCGAGATCACCGGCGAGGTCTGCCGCCGCGGGCTGCGCATCTACGAGATGCCAGTCGCCTACTACGGACGCACGTACGCCGAGGGCAAGAACATCACGTGGCGCGACGGCTTCAAGGCCATGCGCGTGCTCGTGCAGGTCCGGCTCAGGAGGCGGTGAGGGCGGCGCGATCGGCGCGGCCGCTGCTGCTCGTCGTCGCGCTCGTCGTGACGGTCGGCGCGATGGCGCTCGCGGTCCGCGGGGTGGCGCTCGACGACGCCGCCGACGCGCTCGCCGCCAGCGACCTCCTGTGGCTCGCGCCGTCATTCGCGGTCTTCGCCGCCGGCGTGGCGCTGCGCGGCCTGCGCTGGTGGGCGCTGTTCGACGCGCGCCGGCGCCCGCCGCTGCGCGAGGTCACGCGCGCGCTGCTCGTCGGCTACTTCTTCAACAACATCCTTCCCGCGCGCGCGGGCGAGGCCGCGCGCGTGATCTCGCTGCACGCCCGCACGCGCACACCGCGCGCGGAGACGATCGGCACGGTCGTCGCGGAGCGCGTCTTCGACGTGCTCGCGCTGCTGGCGATCCTGCTCGCCGCCTATCCGTGGCTGCCGCCGATCTCGTGGCTGCGCGCGGCCGCGATCTTCGGCGTCGTCGTCGTGGCCGTCGTCGGCGCGCTCGTGTTCGTGCTCGTGCGCTACGACGAGCGCGCGATCCACTGGCTGCTCTCCCCCCTGCGGCGCGTGCGGCGCGACGGCTTCGCGGCGCGCGTGGAGGCGGCGGCGGTCAACGCGACGCGCGGGCTCGTCGCGATCCGCGACGTGCGCATCGCGCTGCAGTCGATGGTCCTGACGATCGCGTCGTGGGTCGTGCTCAGCCTCTCGTACTGGATCCTCATGCAGGCGTTCTCGCTGCACCTGCCGTTCGTCAGCGGGCTGCTCGTGACGATCACGATCAACATGGGGCTCGTGCTGCCGTCCTCCCCGGCGGCGCTCGGGGTCTTCGAGGCGGCGACGGTCATCGCGCTGAAGGCGTTCGACGTCGCGCGGGCCGACGCGCTCTCCTACGCGCTCGTCCTGCACCTGCTGAACCTCGTCCCGTTCCTCGCCGTGGGCGCCCTGCTGCTGGGGCCGGCGGCGCTGCGCCGGCGCCGGCGCATGGACGCCTGACTCGCTCGAACGGCCGCGTACGCCATCATCGGGGGATGGCACGACGACTGGAAGCCGAGCACCCGGCGCCGACGACGATCGCCGAAGCGATCGGCGGACCGCTCGGGATGGCGGAGACGGCGCTGCCGGCGGTCGCCTACGTCGTCGCCTACACCGCGTCGGGCTCGAACACGAACGTGGCCGCGGCCGTCGCGGTCGGGCTCGCGCTCGCGCTGGCGATCGCGCGGCTCGTGCGGCGCGAGTCGCCGCGCCATGCGCTGTCGGGCCTGCTCGGGGTCGGCTTCGCGGCGTTCATCGCCGCCAAGAGCGGCAAGGCCGAGAACTTCTTCCTGCCGGGCCTGCTGCTCAACGCGGCGTACGCCTCGGCGTTCCTGATCTCGATCGTCGCGCGCTGGCCGCTGGTCGGCGTCGTGGTGACAAAGATCGACGGCGAGGACAACGCCTGGCGCGGCGATCCCGAGCGCGTGCGCGCGTTCCGGCGCGCGTCGTGGCTGTGGGTCGGGATGTTCTCGGCCCGCCTGCTCGTGCAGCTGCCGCTGTATCTGGCAGGAACGGTCGTCGCGCTGGGCGTCGCGCGCACGGCGATGGGCGTGCCCGTGTTCGCGCTGTGCCTGTGGCTGTCGTGGCTGCTCGTGCGCGACGTGCGCGCGCCTGCGGCGCCGCCGGCTCAGGCCTGACGCGGCGTAAGCAGCGCATTTGCGGCTCGCGGCCGCGTGGATGGACGGTCGACCTCGCGCTCGCCTCGCGCGACGGCTCGGCGGGGTCAGGCACGGGGCGGCCGACGGCGCGGGCGATCGCGCAGCTCGATCGACGGGGCCCGCGCGAGCAGCATCGTCACGCCGGCGCGCGGATCGCGCGGCGACGGGCGCGACTCGCGCAGCGACAGCGCCGACCACG
>JAWVGK010000342.1:0-8092 GCA_033855155.1 Solirubrobacteraceae bacterium
ACCGCGCCGTCGGCGATGACGCAGCGCGGCGCGATCGTGACGCCTTCGTGGATCGTGGCGTTGACGCCGATGAAGCTGTACGCGCCGATCGTGCAGTTGCCGGAGATGACGGCGTGCGAGGCGACGAAGACGTGGTCGCCGATCGTGACGTCATGGCCGATGTGCGCGCCGCTCCAGAGGATCACGTCGTGGCCGATCGTCACGAACGGCTGGATGACGGCGCGCTCGAAGATGAACGTGTTGGCGCCGATCGGCGTGGCGCGCCAGAACGCCGCGCCGGAGCTCACGTAGCTGATCAGCCGGAAGCCGCGCGCGCCGCACTCGGCGACGACCTCCGCCCGCGCCCTGTTGCCGCGACTGAAGCCGACGGCGACGAACAGCGCGCACGTCTCGGGTGGGTGGCTGGCGTCGATCTGCTCGAACGCGAGGACCGGCAGGCCGCAGAGCGTCGCCCGCGGCGGCAGGTCGCGTTCGTGGACGGTGAACGCGACGACGTCGTGCGGGCTGTCGGCGTACAGGTACTGCGCCGCGACGCGCGCGAAGTCGCCGACGCCGAAGATCACGACCTTCAGCCCCGTCACGCGTCCGCCGGGTCGCAGATCAGCGTGCGCCGCCGCCCGCAGCCGTCCACTCGACGACGCGGAGGGGTCGCGCTCCGACCTGCTCGTGTCGTGTCGAACATTGCGACGTCCAGAACCCTTTCCCGTAGGCGTGCAACCTATGCACCACCTATGTAGCAGGAGCATTGCACGTCGCGGGGCTCGGTCGCGGCCGCCGCGCCGAACGCGGCCGATCGCGACGTCAGTCGCGCTCGATGATCACGAGCGGCGACTTCACGACCGCCGTGGCAGACGCCCCCGGCTTGAGCTCGAGCTCGTCGGCGGCCTCGCGCGACATCAGCGACACGATCCGAAACGGACCGCAGACCATGTCGACCTGCGCCATCACGCCGTCGCGCTGGACGTCGACGACGACGCCGGTCATCCGGTTGCGCGCGCTGGAGCGCGTGTTCGTGGCGCGATCGCGGAGCACGCGCGCGAGCTCCTCGGGCTCGAGCACGCGCCGGTTGCCACGGCGCTCGAAGGTGATGCGGCCGTCGCGCTCCCAGCGGCGCAGCGTGTCGACACTGACGCCAAGCGCCTGCGCGGCCACGCCGATCCGGATCCCCTCGTCCACCGGACGAGAGTACCGGTCGCCGGCGCGAGCAGGCGCACGTCGCCCGCCGAGAAGCTGGCGCACGCGGGATCGCCGGACGCGGCCATCGCTCACGGGTCCGCGCCTTCGATCAGCACGGTGGTCGCCCTGATCGTCACGACGGCCTCGGCGCCCTCGACGAGCTCCAGGCGCCTCAGCGTGTCCCGGGTCACGATCGCGGTGATCTCGAACGCCCCGGCCTGCAGCCTGACGAGCGTCTTGATGCCGTGCGACCTGACCGACAGCACGACGCCCCGCACGCGGATGTGCGCCGCCAGGTCGTCGCCGGCCTGGTGCAGCTCGGACTCGAGCAGCAGCCGGTGCACCTCCGTGACGGGTATGCGGCGCCGGTTGCGGACGTCCCGCGAGACCCGCAGCTTGCCGGTACGGTCCCACCGACGCAACGTGTCGACGCTGACGCCCAGGGCCTTGGCAGCTTCTCCCATCGAGAGGTCCACCCCGGGGACCGTAGCCGCGGCGCCCGCCGCGCGTGCGATCGAGCCGGCGCGAACTCGCCCTCGGGCCGCGCCGGACCAGCCGGCAAGCCGATCAGACCGGCAACCGCCCGAGCGCCGACGCATGCCGCCGCCAGAGCGTCCTCGTGCCGTCGAGGCGCGAGTCCACCCTGCCGTGCTGGCGCATGTGCCCCAGCGCGGGCGCCGCGCTGGTGGCGTCGACGCCCGCACGTCGTGCGATCTCGGCCGACGACCGGAACTGGTCGTCGAGTGCGGCCCAGAGCCGGTCGCGCAGTGAAGCCATCGGACTCAGTCCTCCGGTAGCGATCGAAGACGCTCGTCGACCACGGCAGCGCTACCCGACGAGCTCTGCCGCGCTGCTACTCCCAGGGCCGCGACCCCTTGGCGGACAGCCGGCCGGGCACGGTCGGTGGGGCGACAGCCGCCGGGCTGGGCTTGCGCAGCGAGATGCGGCCCGAGCGAGGCGCCGCCGGTGCAGCGGCGGCCGCGGCCTGTGCCTCGCCCGGTGACGGCGGCGCCGGGCCGCCGAGCAGCGATCCGAGGATCGCCGCGCCGCGGGGATAGTCCTCCCCGAACGGGACGATCGTCCCACTGCGCCCGATGCGCGCGAGGAACCGCTGACCCTCTCCGGGAAAGCACGACTCGACCAGCCCCGCGGCGTCCGGGCCGGCCTTCTTCAGGGCCAGCCCTTCGAGCAGGTTGCGGCCGGCGACGAGCGTGCCGTTGATCGCATCGAGCACGCCGTTGACGGGCGCCGTCTTCGTCGCGATCTCCCCGACCCCGTCGAGAACGCTGGCGAGACCGGCGTTGATCTTCCCGAGCTCCACGATCGTCGCGATGAGGAACACCGCCAGCGCCAGGACGATCAGCGTGATGAGCAGGAGGATGATGGCAACAGGTAGTTCCATGACAGCCCCTTACGCGTCCGGGAGGGCAGCGTCGAGCGAGCCCCCGTAGTTTGCGAGGCCTGCCACGACCTGGCTGATGTAGTTCTGCGTCGTCACCAACGCGATGACCGCGTCGAGATCGCGCGATGCGGCGGCGGCGACGCCGTCGATCGCGGTGACCACCGGCGTGATGCTGCGCGCCGCGCCGAGGACGCCCTTCAGCAGCACCGCCAGCGCCAGCAGCGTCACGACGAGGACGAGGACCATGATCCACAGGATGGCCATGCCCTAACCCCCCGTGACCTTGCGCACGACGAAGGCCGCCTTCGCGGCGATCCCCGGCAGGACGGTCAGGATCGTGGCGAACCGCGCGTTGATCTGCCCCACGACGGCGCCGAGCTGACGCAGGTGCTGCGACTCGACGGTGGCGAGCGCTCCCGCGAGCGCATTGAGGCCGCCTGCGATGCCCACCAGCCCCTGACGCACGCGCGTCAGGGCGACGGCCAGGACGATCACGAGCAGCAGCGTCTCTGCGACGCTCAGCGCGATCAGCGTCGCGGTGCTCATGCGATGACCTCCCCGGGTGCGGCGTAGTGGGCGCCGAGGACGTCCATGTATCCGTCCTGGACGATCGCCTCCTCGATGATCATGTCGAGCACCGCGGGGGTCGCCGCGAGCTTCGTGAGGTTCGACGTCTGGTTCGCCAGGACCGGCGCGACGTCGAGCAGCGTGACGACGCTGACCCGGATGTCCTTCACGAGGCTCAGCAGCAGCATCATCAGGACGACCACGACGATGAGCACCACGGCGCCCATCCCGAGCACGACCTGCCAGAGGGCGTGCGTATCGAACATCGCGATGCTCATTTGCCGACCGCCACCTTCCTGAGAACGCGAGCCATGTGAAGGATCCGCACCGCGGAGTCGTTCACCCGATCGACTCCTCCGTCGAGGCTCGTCGTCTGGGCGCGAACGACGTCGACCCCCGCGATGGCGCTGCCGGCCTGATCGGCGATCCGAGCCGCCCGCGTCAAGATGAACGCCACGATGATCACCACCACCAGGATGACCGCGAACGACAGCGCAAGACCGATGTACCAGTCTTGATAACCACCTGCTGAAAGCATCTGCCCCTCCCCTTTTTGGCGCTGGGTCAGCCCATGGACCGTCCCGCCCGGCGATCGGACGATCGCTACGCGAGACCTCCCACATGAGTTGCGGCACCCCACTCCCTGCCGCTCGCTTCGACCCAACTGAGTCGTGACGGGACAGTAGTACAAATCCGCGTTCATGCCTAGGCGGTGCACAGGTATATCTGCGAGGCGCCCGCGGGGCTCGCTCAGCGCCGGGACTACCGCTCGTCGAGCGACAGCAGGCGCGCGTCGGCCGGGGAGAAGCTGGCGCTCGCGGGCTCGCCGCGACGCAGGCCGAGACGCTCGAGCTCCTCGCGCGGGCCTTCGGCCGTCAGCGCGCCGATGCGCACGCGCATCCTCCCGCCCTCCGGTGCGAGCGCCGAGATCGGTGCGACGATCGCGTTGACCGCTCCGGCGGCCCGCGCCGGCGCGCCGATCGTCACCTCCCACGGGTAGACCGCGACGCCGACGCGTCCGGTCGCACGGTCGTCGGAGCGTATGACGGCGCCGTCGTCGAGCAGGACCTCGCTGCCGCCGCCGTCCAGGCGCCGGGCGGTCCCGAACAGCAGGTTGCCGCCGGTGAGGCTGACGACGAACGGATCGGCCGGGTGGTCGACGAGCTCGACCGCCGTGCCGATCTGGCGCAGCCGGCCCTCGACGACGACGCCGATGCGATCGGCGAGCGCGGCGGCGTCGCGGAAGTCGTGCGTCACGACGAGGGCCGGCAGCGCGAGCTCGGACAGCAGGTCCTGCAGCTCGGCGCGCACGCTCGCCTTCGTGTGCGCGTCGAGCGCCGACAGCGGCTCGTCGAGCAGCAGCACAGCCGGATCGCGCGCCAGCGCCCGCGCGAGCGCGACGCGCTGGCGCTCGCCACCCGACAGCGCGGCCGGCCGCTCGCCGGCCAGCGCCGCGATCCCGAAGCGCTCGAGCAGGTCGCCGACGCGTGCCGGACCGCCGCCGAAGGCCACGTTCTTCGCCACCGTCATGTGCGGAAACAGCGCGTACTCCTGGAAGACGAGCCCGACCGACCGCGCCTCCGGCGGGAGGTCGACGCCCTCGTCGGCGTCGAACCACGGCCGCTCGCCGAGCGCGATCCGACCGCGATCGGGACGGCGCAGGCCGGCGACCGCGCGCAGGACCGTCGTCTTGCCCGCCCCCGAGGGACCGACGAGCGCGACGGTCTCGCTGCCGACGCTCAGCTCGACGTCGAGCGCGAACGAGCGAAGGGCGAAGCCGACTGCGACGTCGAGTCTCTCCACGACACGATCATCTTGTAGGACAGCAGGACCCCGGCGCTCAGCACGACGAGCAGTATCCCGATCGCCAGCGCGACGTCGAAGTTCGAGTCCAGCTGCTCGTAGACGGCGAGCGTCAGCGTCTGCGTGCGGCCCGAGACGTTGCCCGCGAAGACGATCGTCGCGCCGAACTCGCCGACGCCGCGCGCGAACCCCAGCACCCAGCCGGCGACGAGCCCGCTCGCGGCCAGCGGCATGAAGATCCGCCAGAAGGTGCGCGCGGGACCCGCGCCGAGCGTGCGGGCGGCCTCCACGAACGTGCGGTCGACGCCCTCGAAGGCGGTGATCGCCTGGCGCACGTAGAACGGCGACGCGACGAACGTGACCGCGAGCACGACCGCCCACTCGGAGAACGGCAGCACGATGCCGGCGTCGGCGAGGTCGGGGCCGATCAGGCCGCCGACCCCGAACGCCGCCAGCAGCCCGATGCCCGCGACGGCCGGCGGCAGCACGAGCGGCAACTCGACGAGCGTCACGACGAGCGCGCGCCCGCGGAAGCGACGCGTCGCCAGGAAGTACGCCGTCGGCGTGCCGAAACCGAGGATCAGGAGGTTCGCGACGATGTTCGTGCGCGCGGTGACGCGCAGCGCGTCCTGGACGACCGGCGTGCCCAGCAGCCGCGGCACGTCGCCGAGCGGCACCTCCGCGAACAGCGCCACGATCGGCACGGCGAGGAACGCCAGCGTCGTGCCGACGCACAGCGCGAGCACGACGGCGACTCCCGGCCGGGCCGCGCGGACATGAGTCCGGGCTCGGTCGTCCGCCGGCGGCGCGGGCGCGGGGAGACGCCCAGGCGCCGCCGGCGAGTGGGTGTCGGCGAGCGTGCTCAGCGCTTGCTCGCCGGTGGCAGGCCGAAGCCGGCGGCGCGCAGCAGGCCGCGGCCGCGCTTGGAGCGCACCTTCGCGATGAACGCGTCCGCACCGCCGGCGTCGACGCCGCTGCGCACGACCCGGCAGACCTGGTAGCGGACCGGCGGTTGCGCGTAGCGCGGCAACCGGATCGCGTCGACCTGGCTGCTGGCGATCCTGGCGTCGGTCGCGTACGCGAAGCCCGCGTCGGCCGAGCCGTTGGCGACCTTCTCGATGATGCCGGCGACGTTCGCCTCGTTGCTGACGGTGTTGCTCGTCAGCACGCGCGAGAGCCCCAGCCGGCGCAGCAGCGCGCGGGTGTAGCCGCCGACCGGCACGCCGGCGTTGCCGACCGCCAGGCGCAGGCCACCGCCGCGCAGGCGATAGACCGACTTGAGCGCCTTCGGGTTGCCCTTCGGCACGAGCATGACGAGCTTGTTCGTGGCGAAGGTCACCGGCCGCTGGCAGTTGCCGCCCCGAAACAGCGCCTGCGCCTCGGTCGGGCTCGCGGACGCGAACACGTCGGCCGGCGCTCCCCGTTCGATCTGCAGCTGCAGCGTGTTGGACCCGAGGAAGTTGTAGGTCGGTGCGGGGTCGATCTTCGTGAAGACGTCGCGCAGCGACGACGCTGCGTAGACGTCCAGTGCGCTTGCCGCCGCGGGGGCCGCAAGGCCGAGCATCAGCGCGAGCATCAGCGCGCGCGTCAGGAGGTTCTTGGTCATGTGCTGCTCTCTCAGTCCGGGAAGTCGGGGGTCGACAGGAATCCGTCGAGGGCATCCGCCGCCGGCTGGAGATCGATCGGGCTCGACAGCCCGCCCGGGGACGCCTGGCCCGCGCGCAGCTGCAGCCAGCCCAGCGCCTCGGAGTCGTAGGCCAGCAGGCGTCCGAGGAAGACGCGCGTGCCAGAGTCGGCCGCGTAGCCGACGCCGTTGAGGTAGACGCGCACGAGCAGCGTCTCGAGCTGGTGCAGCAGCGCCAGCGCGCTGGCCTTCGTCGCGACGGCGCCCTTGGGCAGGACCGTGACGAAGTCCCCGGTCAGGGGCGCGTCGACGCCGAGCGCCGCGTCGAGACGCAGGATGTGCGCGCGCTTGGCGGAGGCGACGTGGTCCAGATGGCTGCGCTCGGCGCGCGAGAAGCCCGCGCCCGCCTGGCGGTAGGCTGCGCGGTACGCGTCGCGGCTCGCGCGCTCGGCGGTCGTCGCGAACGACAGGAACGCCACGTCGTCGTCCTGCGGGGTCGGCGCCGGCACCTGCGCCGCGGCGCCGGCGGGCAGGAGCCCGGCGGTCGCTGCGACGATCAGGCCGCCCGCGCCCAGCCGCAGGAAGTCCCCTCGGTCAAGCTGCGTCACGCTCGTCGTCGCTCCCCGTTGGTCGTCGTCTTGCGCCTGCCATGTAGGCATTGCGTATGTGCCAACGCACCCTAGAGGTTAGGATCCCGCCGTGCGGCGCCGCCCGTCCATCGGATCGCTCTTGACCGTCGCGTGCGTCCTCGCGGCATGCGGGGCCGACAGCGGCGCGGGCCGCGCTACGAGCGCTCGCACCGTGCCCGCGGGCTCGGCGCTGCCCGCGCTGGCGCGGCCGCCGGCCAAGCCCGGCGAGCTCGTCTTCCATGCCGACGCCTCACCGGCCACGCGCGGCCCGATCGCGCTCGACGGCCGCTATCTGGTGCGCTTCGAGCAGACGGCGCCCGAGGATCCGCGACTGGACTTCTCGACGCAGACGCCGTTCACGGCGCTGCTCGAACGCCGCGCGGGCGATCCGAGCGGCTCGGTGAAGCTGTTCGGCTCGGCGGCGCGCAGCGGTCGGCGCGAGCTGGCGATCCATGGTCGGTACGTGCTCGACGTGACGTTCGGCGACTTCCCCTACGCGGTGCGGTTCACGCCGCGGCGCTGACGCCCGGCGTCCCGCGCCCGCACATCCATCGCACGAGGAGGAGACTCCATGTGGACGAGGCACATCTGGTCGGCGGTCGTCTGTCTATCCGGTGTCTGCTGGCTGCTGGCCGGGCCGGGCAGTCCCGCCGCGTCGTCGACGTCGACGCAGGCGAGCCTGTCGGTCGCAGGCGCGGTCGGCGCGCCTACGACGTACTCGCGCGGCGAGCTGGCCGCGCTGGCGCAGACGACCGTCGAGGCGGGGCCGGGCTCCGCCACGCACACCGTCGAGGGCGTGTCGCTGCTGACGCTCGTGAACCTCGCGCAGCCCGCACTCCCCGCGGGCGTCAAGAACGCGCAGCTGCGGGTCACGATCGCCGTCGAGGGAGC
>JAWVGK010000343.1:0-3996 GCA_033855155.1 Solirubrobacteraceae bacterium
GCCCTCGGTCAGACAGCGGTTGACCTTCGAGTACGACCAGCCCGTCATCGCGCCGATGTCGCTGTAGCTGTGACCCTGCGCGCGCAGCCACAGCGCGCGCAACTCATCCGGCTTGAGGCGCTTCAGCGCCTCGGCCGAGCGGCTGATCGTATCGAAGCGCAGCAACTGCTCCTCGGGCGTCGGCAGGCTCGAGCAGGGCCGCCCGTCGAGGTCGACCTCGCTTGACAGCAGCAGCGTCTGGCGCGAGCGGCGTATCGCTTGCGCCTCGCGCTTGACGACGACGTGCAACCAGCCCGCCGCGCGGCCGGCGTCGAGGCGCTGCGCGTGCGCCATGAAGATCTCGATCGCGCGCTGGTAGGCGTCCTGGGCGTCGTCGGCGCAGATCGAGTGGCGGCGAGCGGTCCGCAGCAGCGACTCGGCGTGCGCCGCGATCGTGCGCAGGATCAGCTCCTCGGCGGCACTCGTTCGCGTCCCCCCGCCCTCCGCGTCATCCATCGTCGGTCCCCCCATCCGGGCCCGGACGGCCCTTTCACCGCTTAGCAACCGTACGGTGAACCTCGCCCCCTGTCAGCCGACGATCGATCGCAAATTGCGACGGTTTCTCGCGCGCCCGGCGCGGGTCCTCAGGCCGCGGCGGGCAGGCGGCGCTCGAACGAGCGGCGCTCGCCGCGCACCAGGCGAAACGAGCGCGCGCCGCGGTGCGGGCGAAACGACCGCACGTCGCGTCGATGCGACGCGCTGCAACGCAGCGCGAGGTCCGGCACGAGCTGGCGCGCCTTCGAACGCACGAGGATCGCCTCGGCGATCATGGCTTCGTCGATCGGGTAGGTGCCGTCGTCGACGAGCTGCTTGAGGAGTGTTGTGCGAGCGGTCATCGTTGGCCGTACATCGACGCCGGCGCCGCGCATGATGAGCTTCGCCGCTCGCGGCTCGACATGCGTCTTAGCGCGTCTGCGTCAGACGCCGAGCACGCCCGCGATCGCCGAGCGCTCGTCGTCGGAGGCGACCGCCGCCGAGCCCATCGTCGCGCGACCGCGCTGCGGCGCGGCCCAGTTGAAGAGCGCGAGGTCGAGCGCCTCGATCGGCACCTCGACGGCGTCGGCGAGGTCGCGCGCGCGGCGCTCGAGCAGCATCTTGTCGCCGATGCCGAAGACGCGCTTGGCGGCGATCGTCGTCGCATCGTCGCTGAGCTCGAGCGTCGTCGCGCGCACGTCGACGACGCCGAGGCGACCGAGCGTCACGAGCAGGTCATAGCGCCCCGGGCGGCCGAAGCCCGGCAGCGCGAGGCGCTCGAACAGCCGGTCGAAGCGGCGCTCGGGCGTCCACGAGCTCTCGCCGTCGAAGGCCGTCCGCTGGCCGCCGGCGCGCTGCGCCCAGGCGCGGTAGGCGAGCACCGTGCGCTCGCCCGCACCACGATCGTGCGACGTGCGCATGCCGACGGCGACGCCGAGGTCGGGCAGCTCGCCTCCGCGCCACGGCACGTGCGCCGCGCGGATGCCGGCGAACGGGTCATCGTCCTCGGTCGGCGTGAGGTAGGCCGCCAGGAACGCGAGCCACAGCGCCTCCTCGGCGTCGGGCTCCGCGCCGATCCGCGCGTACAGCTCGGGCGGATCGGCCGCCAGCTCGGCCAGCCGCGCGGCCGCGAACGCGAGCTCGCCGGCGAGGCGCTCGGCGTCGGCGGACGCCTTCAGGCCGGGGACGAGCTCGTCGCGATAGCCGTCGTCGGCCGCCTGGCTGAGCTTGCGCACGCGCACGGCGCTGCGTGAGCGCGGCGAAGCCGCCGCTCGCGACGACGCGGCGCGCTTGGGCGCGGCCGAACCGGAGGAGCGCCGGGTGCCGGGGGGCGGATCGGGCTGGCGGCAGATCGGGCAGTTGGCGATGAAGCGGTTGTGGCGACAGAAGCTCGGAGGCACGTCGTGGATTCTAGGACGCGCGCCGCTCGCGTCCGAGGCGCTCCATGCCGCCGAGCAGGACCGTCGTCGCGAAGCGCGTCGCGCCCTCGACGTCGGGCGGCTCGCGCCGGACCATCGTCACGCCGACCTCGAGCGCGGCGCCGACCATCGCGGCGGCCATGTACTCGGCGTCGAGCTCGGGCACGATCCCGACGGCGATCGCCGCGCGCAGGTCGGCGGCGAGCTCCTCGACGCCCGCGCCGAAGATCGGCTCGTCGAACATCGCCCGGATCGTGCCGCTGTTGCGGCGCATGAGCTCGAACGCCTCGGGATCGGATGCGAGGAAGCCGAAGTACTCGCGATAGCCGGCGGCGACGAACTCCTCCAGCGACTGCGCCTGGCGACGTGCCGCGCGCACGCGCGCGCGGACCTCGACGGCGCTCTCCTCGAGCACGACGCGAAACAGCGACTCCTTGTCGGGGAAGTAGTTGTAGAACGTGCCGCTGGCGAGGTCCGTGCGGCGCACGACGTCGCGCACGGTCGCGCTGCCGTAGCCCATCTCGGCGAAGACGCGGCGTGCGGCGGAGATGATCGCGGCGCGGTTGGCGAGCTTCGTCGCCTCGCGGCGGCCGAGCCCCGAGTCGGCGGCGACGCTCACGCGGCGACCGGTCGCTCGTCGCGGGCGGCGCGCGCGGGCACCGGCAGGGCGGACGCCGCCTCTCGGGCGCGGCGCGCGCCGCGCCGGCGCTCGCGCGCGAGATCGTGCAGGTAGCGGTCGAAGTCGACCTGCATCGTGTGCCGCGGCGAGGCGACGTAGCGCTTGCGCACGGCGGCGTCCTCGCGGCGGATGTCGGCGAGCATCCGCGCGCGCGAGGGCAGGCGGTACGTGCCGCGCAGGTAGTCGGCGAGCAGGCGGCCCTGCGCCTCGGCGAGCGGCATGATCGCGCCGACCGGCTGCAGCAGCCCGACGAACGCGAGGCTCGGGTGGCGCGCCGAGAAGACGCGGCGAAACAGCTCGACGTGGTTGTCGCCCGTCGCGACGACGCGCTCCTCGAAGAACGGGAAGCTGATCCGGTAGCCCGTGCAGTAGACGACGACGTCGGCGTGCACGCGCGTGCCGTCGATGAACTGGACCCAGTCGGGGCCGAGGCGCTCGATGTTCGGGTGCGGCGCGATCGAGCCGTGGGCGATGCGATCGAGGATGCGCCCGGAGACCGTCGGGTGCGTGGCGCTGAGCGCGTGCTCGGGGCGTTGCAGGCCGAAGCGCTCAGGCGGACCGGCGTACAGGCGCAGCAGCAGCTCGAAGGCCTTCGAGGCGAGCGCGACGGGGATGTGGCGGCTGGGCAGGAGCGTGTCCGCCGGGCGGCCGAAGAGGTACTTCGGCACGATCCAGGCGCCACGCCGGGCCGCGAGGTGCGTCGAGCGCGCGACGTAGCTGGACTCGACGGCGACGTCCATCGCGCTGTTGCCCATCCCGAGCACGACGACGTCGCGGTCTTCGAGGAAGCGGTTGTCGCGGTAGTCGTGCGCGTGCAGCTGGCGCCCCGCGAACGTCCCGGCGCCGGGGAACGCGGGCTCGGGCCAGCGCGCGTCCCAGTGGTGGCCGTTGGCGACGATCAGCATGTCGTAGGCGCGCCGCACGCCGCGCTCGTCGGTCAGCTCCCACGTCCCGTCGGCACGCGGCTCGGCCCGCGTGATCGCGGTCTCGAACCGGATCCGGTCGCGAAAGCCGAAGTGCTCGACGTAGGCCTCGAAGTACGCCGCGACGTCGGTGTGGTGCGGGAAGTCCGGGCACGAGCGCGCCATCGGGAAGTCCGAGAACGCCATCTTGTCGCGCGACGTGTTGATGTGCAGGTCGCGGTAGGCGGCCGACATCCCGTTCTTGTTGTCGAAGACCCAGTTGCCGCCGATGCGGTCGGATGCCTCGAAGCAGTCGAAGGCGATCTCGCGCTCGTGCAGCGCCTTGGCGGCCGCGATGCCCGACGAGCCGGCGCCGATGATCGCGACTGTGGGCAGCTGGGGCATGCGGGGCGGCGGGCTCCTCGGACGCTCGACGTGACGCTGGCGTCACCTTACGACACGGGCGACCTCGGGTTCGACGGTC
>JAWVGK010000344.1:0-4607 GCA_033855155.1 Solirubrobacteraceae bacterium
GAGGCGGCCGAGGGGCCGGGCAGGGCGAGCGGGCGGATCGGCGTCTTAGCAGCCGCAGCCGGCGTGGTAGTGCGCCGCGATTCGCGCGGCGCTCAACGCGGTCGGGTAGTAGGCGATCTCGTCGAGCGTCCCGGTGAACCACGGCGCGGACTGGCCGTAGCCGACGTAGAACGTCGAGCTTCCGGACGGCCGCGCGCCGTTCGGCGCGCTCGCGACGAGCGTCCCGTCGACGTAGAGGCGCGCGACGGTGCTTGGCGCCGACCACGTGGCCGCGACGTGATGCCAGGCGCCGACGGTCGGCGCGGGTGCCCCCGCGGGAGTGCACAGCGACTCCCATGCGTTGCGCATGCAATAGCGGTCGGCCTGGACGTAGATCGCGCCCGCGCTACCGTGGTCGGCGATCGTGCCCGAGACCGGCGCGGAGAGCTTCATCCAGCCCTCGATCGTGTACGCGCTCGTCGGCGCGGTGATGCCGTTGACGTAGCAGTACGCCGCCCGCCCGTCGAAGCCGCGCGCCGTGCTCGCGTCGCCCGACAGCGCGCCCGGCAGGCCGAACGTCACGCCGTTGACGCACGCCCCGTCGTGCGCGCCGCCCGAGCTGTCGAGCATCGCGCTGCCCGACGGCTCACCGAGCCGATACCAGGCCAGCGGGTGATCGGCCGCGATCTCGGCCGCGCCGGCAGGGCACAGCCGCGCGAGCTTGGCGTTCGGGCTTGCCGGTCCGGCGACGTACACGCAGTGGCTCGCGAGGTCGACCGCGGGCTTGCCGGGGATGAACCCGAGCGCGATCGGGCTCTGAACGACGCCGTGCACGATGACGCCGAGCTCGAGGAAGTTCCTGATCCCGACGTACGCGGCGTCGAGCCCCGGGTCGGTGGCGACGAAAGCCGGCGCGTCGCCGATCGGGAGGTTCATCTGGCCGTACGGCCCGGTCCCGGTGGGGCCGGAGTCGAGCATGACGATCTGGTTGCCGAGGTTCTCGGCAACGTAGACGCGGTGGTTGACGCTGTCCACCGCCACGCCGAACGGGTTGCCGGCGAGCACGCCGATCTGCGACAGCAGCGTGTCGGTCGAGCCGTCCACGACGGCGAGCTCGTTGGCGTGGTGGATCGCGCCGTAGACGCGGTTGGCCGTCGTGTCGACGGCGACGTCCAGGGGCTTGTCGTCGGTGAAGATGTTCTTCGTGATCGAGCAGTTGCCGGGGCTCGCCGACACGGCGATGTTCGGCGGCGACTCCGCGGCGACGTACGCCTTCTCGGTCGCCGGGTTGAACGCGACCTCGTCGAGGCCGGCCCCCGCTCCGCCATACGCGCACAGCGTTGCGCCGGACGCCAGCGCGTGCACCTCGATCGCGCCGGGGAACCGGGCGACGAACAGGCGGTGGCTCGCGGGCCGCGGATCGACAGCGAGCCCGTACGCGCCCGGACCGGTCGAGATGTCCGGCAGCGCGCCGCCGAGGTCGTTTGTGTACGAGAGCACGCGCCCGCCGCCGTCGGCGACGTAGACGTTGCCGGTCGCGGAGTCGACCGCCACGCGCCCGGGGGACGCGCCCGCTGGTAGGTCGACGACCCTCGTGACCACGAGGCTGGCCGACGCTGTGGCGCTCGCGGCTCCCAGCGCCAACGTCGAGATGAGCGCGACGAACGCCGCGCGCGACCAATCCGTCCGCATGCCCGAACCCCCGAACCCGTTTGCCCGACGACCACGACCACGACCACGACCACGACCACGACCACGACCACGACCAAACATACAGAATCCGGAGTGCCGCATCGGTGCGGGTGCTGCGCGAGCACGCCGCGACGGCCGGTGTGAGCGCCCACGCCACGCGCGCTGCCCGCCCTTGCCCCCTATCGCGGCAATCGCGTCGTCGAGATCGACGCTGCGCGACCGGGGCTATCCCACCCTCGCGCCGAGCGCGGTCAACGCGCGCAGCAGCTCCTCGGGATCGGCCATCACGCCCATTGGATGCTCTTGTGCCACGAACCCGTCAGCCTGCGGGGGCCCGCGCTGGGTTCGGTGTCGCGAGCCGCAAGAGGAGTCCGTCCCCCGCGGGTGCCCGGCTGCGGGCCGCGATCGGGTCGGGGCTGCGGTTGCGAGCGTCGACGACGCTCGCGGCCCAGGTGTCGGGGTCCGGCTTACAATCCGCGTGTGACGATCAAAGCGCGCCTGCATCAGCTCGTTGACGAGCTCTCAGACGGTGAGGCCGACGAGGCGTTGCGCTACATCGCCGAGCGCCGCTCAGACCCCGTCGTGGCGGCGTTTCGCGACGCGCCGGTGGACGATGAGCCGGTGACGCTCGCTGATGAGCAGGCGCTCGCCGAGGTGCATGCCGATCGTGACGCCGGCGTCGCGCGGATCTCGTTGGGGGAGATCAAGCACAGCCACGGCCAGGCGTGAGCGCCGAGCCGTGGTCGGTCGAGTTTGAGCATCGCGCCGCCAAAGATCTTCGAGGCGCTCGATGTGCAGCTGCCCCTCGACGTCCAGGCCGATCGCGGTGTTGGCCTCCAGGCGCGCGCCGACGGCGCGGTACGCGTCATCGAGCGTCTGCGCGTGCCGGGCAAGTAGCTCGTCCGGGGCGGCGGGCAGCGACAAGGCGCTCAGAACAACGGGCTTGGCGGTCTTCCACGCGTCGCCGGCGAGCACTTGCGCGCCGCGGGTCGCGCCACCGTGTCGAGGCGTTGGCGTACATCTCGCGGCGCTTGAGATGGCGATAATCGCCGTCGGCACGCAGAACACGTACGCGTTCTTGTCGATCGCGCCATCAGGCAGCCCAGGCGCAGCGAACACGAGGCGCTTCCACGAACCACGCTGAATCAGCGACCCGTCGACGTCGGCGCTCGTCAGCTTGCGGGCGCGCAGCAGCTCGGGCATGCGCTGCATCTCGCCGAATCGCTCGGCGTCGGCGGTTACGCCGAACTCCATCACGCCGGTCAGCGTCTTGAGGAACCCGGTGACGGTCGCGATCCGCGTCGCGATCTGCGCGTTTGACGCCCTCGTCGTCGCTGTCCGCGGGCACGAGCTCGCCGATCGCTGCGACCGCCGCGCGCAGCTCGCCGCGCGAGACGACCGCGTCGATGCGCTCCCACACCTCATCGAGCCCCAGCTCCCCGCCACTGGCGGTGGCGTCCAAGAGCACCTCGACCGCGGTCGCGAGCTTCGCTCGACGCGCGCGCCAGACGCGGGTGCTGGCGCGCCTTCTCCTTGACCGACGCGCGCTCGGCCTTGCCCAAGGCTCGGCGACCATCAGCAGATCCAGCAGCTCGAAGCAGTCATCGGTCGCCGTCGCTTCCAGCTGCACAACGGTCGCCAGCAGCGTCGCCAACCGCCGCGACCGCGGATGGCGACGCAGCGTCCGCGCGTTCGCGGCCATCCCGTAGCTCGCGAGCTCAACCAGACGCCGCTGCGCCACCACGCCCTCCAGACCGCGAGTCCGGCTCAGCCTCCTGATGTACCCGCCGGCTCTGCCGCTGGCCGACGAGCAACGAGCGACGTCAGCGCGGGGCGGATGACATCGCGCGGGGGCGCCGGATCGCGACGAGGCGCTTGACGAAGCGGTGGCCGTTCCAGGAGGCGGCCTCGGTGCGCGTGCCGGCCGACGGGCAGCAGTTCGGGTCGGCGGGACGGTAGCGGGGCGAGTCGATCAGCACCCGCCGGCCGCGGATGCGCAGGTCCGCGTAGTGCGTGTGGCCGGCGAAGCGCGCGATCCTGCGCGCACCGCCGCGTGCGTAGACGATGCCCCACTGCACGTCGCCGCCGGAGCCGCCGCCGGCCTTCGAGTAGGCGACGTCGAGCCGCCCGTCGCCGGTGAGGTCCGCGCAGCGCACCGCGGTGATCGACTCGTAGCGGTCGAGGTGCACGATCCTGCCGATCGCGGCCTTCGAGCATGGAAGAGCGGCGGAAGCGGGCGCGGCGGCGAGCAGCGATGCGAGCAAGGCGACGGCGATGGCGGCGCACCGGAAATTCATGCGCCGAGTCTCGCGTGCGCGCGCTGCGCGCGCAAGCGCGGCGTCCGTCGCATCACGCGCCGGACTCGAGCGCGCGCTTCAGGCGCCGGTGAAAGCGCTTGAACACGACGAGCGTCGCGAGGACGACGATCGGCTCCATGTGTCTGCCCGCGCCGGTCAGGCGGACGATCGGCGTGAAGGTCAGGCGCGTGCCCCCGCCAGCGGGCTCGAAGTCCCAGCGCCCGTCGAGCGGCGGCCCGTCGATCATGCGGATGTCGAAGCGCCGCCCGGGCTCATAGACGACGAACTCCGTGATCTCCACGCGGCGCCTGCCGAGCGCCTTGTGGACCTCGCGCAGGCGCGTTCCCGGCCCCGGCGGTCCGGGCGTCAGCTGGACGACCTCCTCCGCGTCCTGCCAGGTCGACAGCTTCGACGGGTCGGTGAGGTACGCGAACACCTCGTCGGGCGACCGTGCGATCTCGATGCGCTGTGTCCGCGGCAGACGCATGCACGCGAGCGTAGTGCTCGACGGGCGGTCGGTGGCGAAGATCCGTCTCGGGACCGATGTCCGGCGGCCGAGCGCGCGTCGGCGTGTGGCGCGGTGAACGGCGTCACGCACGCGAGGGCGTGGATCCGGTCTCATCCGTCGCCGCGGACGCG
>JAWVGK010000345.1:0-2987 GCA_033855155.1 Solirubrobacteraceae bacterium
CGAAGATGGTGCCGGCCAGCGTCGGCGGCGGCGCCTCCGAGGCGTCCGACGAGGGACCGGCGGATCCGGGCGGCGCGCTCGACACGCCGCCGCTCGAGGAGCCCAGCTCGGGCTGAGGCCCGCTCGCCGCGCATCCATGTGATCTGGGGGCGGCCCGCGGGCCGCCCTCGATCGTTCGTGGCTCGTGCGCTTGCGGCCCGGCCCGTGCGGGGCGCGCGGCGGCGCTACGCGTCGAGCGTGCGGCGCGCGGCGTCGAGGTCGAGGTGCGTCTCCCAGCGGGCGATGCGACCGTTGCGCAGCGTCCACAGGTGCGCCGCGGCCCAGCGCAGCGGGCTCGTCGCGCCGGTCGCCGTGGCCGTTATCGAGACGAACGCCAGCACGTGCTCCGGGTCGACGGGCATCAGCGCGTCGACGTCGACGTGCACCTGCTCGTAGCGCTGCTCCCAGCGCGCGACCCAGCGCTCCCAGCCGGCGATCCCGCGCAGCGCGGACTCCGCCGGGCGCAGCGGGTCGGTGATGAGCTCGATCGACGGATCGACACTGTCGGACAGCACGGACAGGCCGTCCGCGTTCCAGCGGGCGTACAGGCGGTCGGCGGTCTCGGTGGCGGTGACCATCCGGCGAGCATAGGTCGGACGCGAGGCCGCCTGGCCGCATGTTCGAGGGCTCGATCGCACGACGTCGTGCACGGCGAGCGAACGTTGTTCGGTCGTTCGTTACGCCGCGGCACCATGGAGGCACTCCGTCTCGCAGCCTTGACGCACCTGCAGTCACTGAGCTTCGACGAGCTCGACCGGCTCGCGGCGCGGGCCGAGGAGCAGTCGATCCCGATCGGGCGCCGGGTGCTGCTCGCCGGCGCGCTGCACCACGAGCTCGCGGTGGTCGCCACCGGTCGCGGCGTCGTGCGCTGCGCCGGCGAGGCGGTCGACGAGCTCGGGCCCGGCGACGTCTTCGGCGCCCTGTCGACGCGCCGCTGCTCCTACGAGACCGCGACGATCCACGCCGCGAGCGCCCTGCAGCTCGTCGTCTTCAGCAACCGCGCGATGCGCGACCTGCGCCGGACCGCGCCCGACGCCGTCGACGCGCTGCTGGCGGCGTGCTCGCTCGACGCGCACGAGCGCGTCGGGGCGCTGTCGGGCCCGCGCCCGGCGCCCGAGCTGACGCTCGTCTCCGCCGCCGCGGCGTAGGCACGCCGTCCGCCGGTGCGACGGCGGGACGGCCGCGCGACGCAGGCGCGCCCGGCGATGGATGCAGGTCGTCGCCGGGCGTGCGTGCGCCGCGTCGAGGCGGGCGACGAGCGAGCGGCCTTCGTCCGCCAGCTCGCGATCGGCGGGCGGGATCCGCAGCGGCCTCGCGCGGCTCGGCGCCGAGGACCGCGCCGACGACCTCGTCGCTCGCGCCGGCCAACCCGAGGGGGGCGAAGACGTCGGGTCCGGGCCCTAGTCTCAGCGGATGGCGCGCCCCACGACGATCCACGTCTGCTCGGCCTGCGGGCACAGCTGCGCCCGCTGGCACGGGCAGTGCCCGGGCTGCGAGGCGTGGAACACGCTCGTCGAGGAGCGTGCGCCCGCGCCGTCCGGCGGTGGCGGCTCGCGCGCCCGCGGCGGCGCCGGCTCCGGCCTCGCGCCCGGCCGGCCCGTGCGGCTGGGCGACGTCAGCACCGCGCGCGTGCCGCGCCTGCAGACCGCGATCGGCGAGCTCGATCGCGTCCTCGGCGGCGGCCTCGTGCCGGGCTCGCTCGTGCTGCTCGGCGGGTCTCCGGGGATCGGCAAGTCGACGCTGACGAACATGGCGCTCGGCAACCTCGCCGCGGCGGGGCGCCGCACGCTCTACGTCTCCGGCGAGGAGTCGGCCGCGCAGATCCGCCTGCGCGCGGAGCGGCTGACGCCCGCGACGGGCGGCGCGCTCGAGGTGCCCGTCCTGACCGAGACCGACCTCGACACCGTGCTCGCGACGCTGCGCTGCGAGCGCCCCGAGGTCTGCGTGATCGACTCCGTGCAGACGCTGCACTGCGCCGACCTCAGCGGCGCACCCGGCTCGGTGGGGCAGGTCCGCGAGGTCGCCGGCCGCATCATGCAGGTCGCGAAGGCCGACGACGTCGCGGTGCTGCTCGTCGGCCACGTCACGAAGGAGGGCTCGCTCGCCGGCCCGCGCGTGCTCGAGCATCTCGTCGACTGCGTGCTGCAGTTCGAGGGCGAGCGCGAGCGCACGTACCGCACGCTGCGGGCGCTGAAGAACCGTTTCGGCTCGACGAACGAGGCCGGCGTCTTCGAGATGCGCCAGAGCGGCCTCGTCGAGGTGCTCGACGCGAGCGCGCGCTTCGTCGCCGAGGCGACCGGCAAGCCGGGCTCGGTCGTGCTCGCGGCGATGGAGGGCACGCGACCGCTGCTCGTCGAGGTCCAGGCGCTCGTGTCGCCCTCCGAGCTCGTGCCGCCGCGGCGGGTCGTCAACGGCCTGGACCGCAACCGGCTCGCGCTCGTGCTCGCCGTGCTCGGGCGCCACGCCGGCATCGGCGTCGGCAACGCCGACGTGTTCGTCAACGTCGTCGGCGGCGTGCGCGTCGAGGAGCCGGGGGCCGACCTCGCGATCGCACTCGCGGTCGCCAGCGCGCAACGTGGCGTCGCGCTCTGCGGCGCGAGCGGCAAGGGCCCGGTCGTGTGCTTCGGCGAGCTCGGCCTGACCGGCGAGCTGCGCTCGATCGCGCACCCCGATCGGCGCCTCGGCGAGGCTGCGAAGTTCGGGCTGCGCGAGGTCGTCACGCCCGAGACGGCGCCGACGCTGCGCCAGGCGCTGCGCGCCGTGCTGCCGTCCGCGGCGCCGGCGCGCGCCGCCGCGTAGCGAGCGATCGCGCCCATCCGCGCATCATTGGGTCATCGTGCCTAAGTACCCGCTAAAATGGCCGGGATGGTTCAACGAGTAGGGGACGAATCACACGAGCTCGAGTCTCGTCAAGAGCCCCGACTTGTCAAGGCGTTGGAGATGGTCGC
>JAWVGK010000346.1:0-3605 GCA_033855155.1 Solirubrobacteraceae bacterium
GGCTCGGGGACGTCGGGCAGCAGCAGGTCGAGCAGCAGGATGTCGGCCTGGCAGCCCGCGAGCGCCTCGAGCGCCTCCTTGCCGCTGCTCGTCGTCGACACGACCTCCATGTCGCCGTCCTCCTCGAGCACCTGGCGCAGGAAGTACTTCACGGCCCGGGCGTCGTCGCAGACCGCGATCCGGATGCGCGCGTCCGCCGGCTGCGTCGAGTCGCCCGCCACGGGTCAGGCGAGTTCGTGGTCGCGCAGGAACTCGGCCGCCACGTCGCGCGGCATGCGCTTGGCGGTGTCGACCTTCGCGTTGAGCTCGCGCATGACCTTCGTCGTCAGCAGCGCGCTGACGGCGTTGATCGCGCTCGCGAGCTTCGGCCCGTGCGCGCGGAGCACCTTCTGGCTGATGACCGGCGCGAGGTGCTGCTCGGCGAACAGCCCCTTCGGGTCGTCGAGCAGCGAGTAGCGCCCGCTCGCGAGCTGGCTGTCGGTCGTGTAGGCGACGGCGATGTCGGTCTTGCCGGCGTCGAGCGCCGGGTACTGCTCGCCCGCCGTCCCCCACGACGTCACCTTCACCGACCGCAGCCCGTACACGCGACCGAGCCCGATGACCCCCTCGAAGCGGTCCTTGAACTCCGGCGCGGCGAGGATGTTCGGGCGGCGCAGGCGCGCGAGGTCGGGGATCGCGCGGACGTGATGGCTGCGGCTGAACCGCTTGGTCACCACGAGCGCGTTCTCGTTGCTGAACGTCGTCTGGTCGAGCAGCGTCAGGTGGCGGCGCTCCTCGACGCCCTTGGCGAGCGTGTAGGCGGCGTCGGCGTTCGCCGGGCGGTCGAGAATCCCGTCGACCTCCGACAGCAGCACGCCGACGTACTCCGGGTACATGTCGAGCAGGTCGTTGCGCAGCGCGCGGTTGACGAGCTCCGTCGAGCCGACGTTCGAGCGCAGCTCGACGTTGATGCCCTTGGCCTCGAGCGCCTGCTTGTAGAGCTCGCCGAGGATCTTGGACTCCGTGAAGTTCTTCGAGCCGATCCGGACCGGCTCGTCCGCCGCCGTCGTCGCCGTCGGCTTGTCGGCGCCGCCGCAGGCCGTGAGCGCGAGCGCGAAGACGAGGCCCAGCGTGCAGGCGATCGCGCGCATCGGGCTACTGGCGTCCGGCCGCGACGCGCGGCTGGGCGTCGTCCGCGGGCTGCTCGGGCGGCGGATCGGCGGCGGGCATGGTGAACGAGAATACGCTGCCCCGGCCGGGCTCGCTGGCGACCCAGATCTTGCCGCCGTGCTGCTCGACGATGCGCTCGCAGACGGCCAGGCCGATCCCCGTGCCCGGGTAGTCCTCCTCGCCGTGCAGGCGCCGGAACGGCTCGAAGATGCGGCGCGTGTTCTCGGGATCCATGCCGATCCCGTTGTCGCGCACCTCGAAGCGCCACATCTCGCCCTCGCGCTCGGCCGCGACGACGACCTCGGGGTCGTCGCCGCGGGTGAACTTCACGGCGTTGCCGACGAGGTTCTGGAACACCCGGCAGAGGTTCGAGCGATCGGCGAGGACCGTCGGCAGCGAGCCCACCCGCACGCGCGCGCCGGTCGACTCGATCGAGCCGGCGAGGGCCTCGAGCGCCTGCGAGACGACCAGATCGACCGCCAGCGGCTCGAGCGTCAGCTCGCCGCGCCCGGCGCGCGAGTACTCGAGCAGGTCGCGGATCAGCATCCGCGCCTGGTGCGTCGCGCCGCGGATGCCGTTGATGAGGTCGTGCCCGCTGTCGGGGTCGGGCGGATGGCGGCGCTCGAGCAGCTCGGCGTACATCGAGATCGTCGTCAGCGGCGCCTGCAGGTCGTGCGAGGTCACCGACGCGAACTGCTCGAGCTCGGCGTTGGAGCGCAGCAGCTCGGCGTTGGAACGCTCGAGCTCGACCTGGCTGCGCTGCAGCGAGTCGGCCATCGAGTTGAAGCCGCGCGCGAGGTCGCCGAGCTCGTCCTCGCGATCCTCCGGAACGCGCGTGGACAGCTTGCCGGCGGCCAGCTGCCCGGTCGCCTGCGCGACGCTCAGGACCGGCCGCACGACGGCGCGCCGCAGGTACCACGTGCCGGCGACGACGACCGCGAACACCAGCCCCAGCCCGCCCTTGCCGATCGTGATCGCGCGCGCCGACAGCGACTCGGCATCGCTCTCGCGCCGCGCGGCCAGCGAGCGCTCGCGGTCGGCGAGCTCGCGCAGCTCGCGCGCCAGCGTGGCGACGAGGTTCGGCCGGTCGTTGAGCGCGAGCTGGTTGCGTGCCGCGTCGTCGTCGTCCTCGGCGAGGTAGATCAGCGCTCGCGCCGACACGACGTACGTGGCGATATTCTCCGCCAGCTCCTTGACCCGCGTCCGCTGGCGGCCGTCGTCGGTCAGCAGCTCGGCGAGCTGGGCGACCTCGCGGGGATAGCCCCGCAGGCGCTCCTGGACCTGGTCGACGGCGCTCGTCGGCGCCGTGACGTAGTCGGAGAGGCCCTTCTCGATCGCGAACAGCGAGGTCTCCAGGCGGCTGGTCGACGTCAGCGCCTTCTGCGAGCGAAACGCGATCCGGCCGGCGTCGCGCTGGCTCGTGACGGCGATGATCAGCACGACCAGCGTCGCGCCGAGCGCGACCGCGACGGCGGCGCCGAGCACCAGCACTCGCGTCGTGATCCGTGTCCTGAGGCTCCGTCGCAGCACGTGAGGCGTCTCGCTCTCCTGCCCCGCCCTAGCGGGCTCGGGGCAACTCTACTCGCCGTTCACCGTACGTTGGCGCGCTTCCGTGCAGCGGGTTCGGTTGTCCACCGCGAGAGTACGGCCTGCCCCATTGAGGACTTGTGCTGGTGTGCCGAGAATCACAGTGTGCCGCGCACCATCTTGATCGTCGACGACCACGCCGCCTTCCGCAAGATCGTGCGCGCCGTGCTCGAGGCCGACGGCTACGACGTCGTCGGCGAGGCGCACGACGGCCGCGCGGGGCTGAGCGCCGCCGTCGCGCTGAAGCCGGACGTCGTGCTGCTCGACGTGCGGCTGCCCGACATGGACGGCTTCTCCGTGGCCCTGCACCTCGCCGCCGAAGGCGACGGTCCGGCGGTCATCGTCACCTCGAGCTCCGACGACCCGCTCTATCCGGCGCGCGCCGCGCGCAGCGGCGCGCGCGGCTTCGTCGCCAAGCACGACGTCTGCGGCGCGAGCCTCGATCGCATCCTCGCCTGAGCGTCGGTTGTGGACGGCCGTCGGCCGGGCATGCGAGTCTGTGCGCATGCGCATCGTGCTCGCCGACGACTCCGTGCTGCTGCGCGAGGGGCTTGCGCGCCTGCTCGAGGACGCCGGCTTCGAGGTCGTCGCGCAGGCATCCGACGGCGAGGACCTGCTGCGCAAGGTGCGCGCGCACAAGCCCGCGATCGCCGTGACCGACATCCGCATGCCGCCGACGCAGACCGACGAGGGGCTGCGCGCCGCGCAGCAGATCCGCAAGGAGATGCCGGGCGTCGGCGTCATGGTGCTGTCGCAGTACATCGACGAGGGCTACGCCGTCGAGCTGCTGCAGGGCAGCGCCGAGGGCGTCGGCTACCTGCTGAAGGATCGCGTCGCCGACATCGACGCCTTCACCGACGCGCTGCGCC
>JAWVGK010000347.1:0-2759 GCA_033855155.1 Solirubrobacteraceae bacterium
CGGTAGACCTTGCCGCGGTTGGAGAAGAACAGCAGGTAGTCGTGCGACGAGCACACGAAGAGGTGCTCGATGTAGTCGCCGTCCTTCATGTCCATCCCCGTCACGCCGCGCCCGCCGCGCTGCTGCGCGCGGTAGGTCGTCAGCGGCAGCGACTTGATGTAGCCGGACTTCGTGATCGTGATCACCATCTGCTGCTCGGGGATCAGGTCCTCGATGCCGATCTCGTCCTCGGACTCGGCGATCAGCGTGCGCCGCTCGTCGCCGAAGCGGTCGGCGATCTCGCGCAGCTCCTCGACGATGATCGCGAAGACGCGCGACTCGTCGCCGAGGATCGCCCGCAGCTCGCCGATGCGCTCGACCTTGTCGGCGTGCTCGGTCTTGATCGCGTCGGCCTCCAGCGCGGTCAGCTGCGACAGGCGCAGGTCGAGGATCGCCGACGCCTGGATCTCGGACAGCCCGAAGCGCGCGACGAGCTCGCCGCGCGCGTTCTCGCGGTCGCGCGAGGCGCGGATCAGCTCGATGCTCGCGTCGAGCTTGTAGAGCTCGTTCAGCAGGCCCTCGAGGTCGTGCAGGCGGCGCTCGAGCACGCGCAGCTCGTGCTGGGTGCGCCGCACGATGACCTCGCGCTGGTGCTGGACGTAGTACTTGATGACGTCGCGCAGGTTCAGCGTGCGCGGGACGTTCTCGACGAGCGCGACCATGTTCACGCCGAACGTCGTCTGCAGCGGCGTGTGCTTGTAGAGCTGGTTGAGCACGACCTCGGGGATCTCGTCACGCTTGAGCGTGATCACGACCCGCATCCCGCCGCGCTCGGACGAGTGGTCCTCGAGATCGGCGATGCCGCTGATCTTCTTCTCGTGCACGAGCTCGGCGATCTTCTTGACGAGCCCGTTGTCGCCGCCCTTCTTCACGGCGTACGGCAGCTCCGTGACGATGATCGCCTCACGACCGCGGGGGAGCTCCTCCGTGTGCGCCTTGCCGCGCACGCGCACGCGGCCGCGCCCGGTCTCGTAGGCGTCGAGGATCCCCTGGCGCCCGAGGATGATGCCGCCCGTCGGGAAGTCGGGGCCGGGCATGTGGCGCATCAGCGCGGCGGCGGCGACGCCGGGGTCCGAGAACGCGAGGCTGGGGTCCTCGATGTACGCGATCACCGCGCTGATGACCTCGCGCAGGTTGTGCGGCGGGATGTTCGTCGCCATGCCGACGGCGATCCCCGACGAGCCGTTGACGAGCAGGTTCGGGAAGCGCGCCGGCAGGACCGTCGGCTCCTGCTTGCGCCCGTCGTAGTTGGGGACGAAGTCGACGGTGTCTGCGTCGAGGTCGCGCAGCATCTCCATCGCGACGCGCTGCAGGCGGGCCTCGGTGTTGTGGCTGACGAAGCCGTCCGTGAGGAACGAGTGGTCGTCGCTGTCGACCCGCAGCGAGTACACGGGCGCGATCCCGGCGTCCTCGACGGATGCGACCGCGGCGTAGTAGTAGTCGCCGCTGACGAGCGGCTCGACGACACGGCGCGTGTCGGCGCACGAGATGCGCTCCATGATCGCGACGCGGTCGCGCTCCCAGCGCTCGATGTGATCGACGTCGTGCTTGCGCAGCCAGTCGCGCTCCGTCCACCGCGCCGCGCCGGCGCCGCGAATGAACGGCGCCAGGAACGGGACGTGGTCGTGGCTGAGGGCGCGGCTCGTGAGCGGGATCGCTTCGAGGTCGCGCGTCAGCTCGTCCTGCTTGGCGTCGAGGAAGCCGACCCGCAGTGCGAACAGCCGTGCGTCGCGGCGGTTGGCGATGAGGACCTTGTGCTCGCCGCGCGCCGTCGGGCCGCAGATCCGGCTGATCACGCCGAACTCGAGCAGCAGCCGTTGCACCTCGCCGGCGAGCCGCTCGCTATAGCAGGAGTAGGACACCTGGATCGTGCCGCCCGGCGGCAACAGCGAGGACGACCCGTCGCCGGTGAACAGGGCCTGCAGGAACGCGCGCTTGAACGCCGCTGAGCCCGTCCACACGCGCTCTGGCACGTGCTTCGCGCGACCGGTGAACTCGAGATCGACGTTGTCGAAGCCGGCGCGCTGCTCGCTCGCGAGGCCCTCGGACACGAAGGCACCCAGCAGCTCGGCAAGGCCTCGCTCGTCGGCGTCGAGCTCGTCGCCCGCGCCGCGCGGCGTGCGCGAGATCAGCACCCGGTCGCCCGGGCGGATCTCGTCGAGCATCTTCCACATCAGCAGCGGCACGCCGACCATGTCGACGAGGCACAGCAGGGGGTGGTTGTGCGTGCCGGTGAGCTTGAAGCCCTCGCGCGTGCGCAGCCGCAGCGTCGGGTGATCGCCCGAGTGAAAGACCTTCGACGCGCGCACTGGGCGTCCAAGGCGGTCGTGCACGAGCAGATCGGCGTCGCGCTCGCTGTCGGGGGCGAGGCCGCCGGCGAGATCCGCGATCCGCGGCGTGCCGTCGGGCGTCGCGACGCGGGTGTCGCCGACGACGCAGTAGCGCATGGCCGCCGGCGGGTCGTCGTCGATCGAGCCGAAGTTGCCCTGGCCGTCGACGAGCTCGTAGCGCATCGAGAACTCCTGCGCCAGGCGCGCGAGCGCGTCGTAGATCGCGCTGTCGCCATGGGGGTGGTAGTTGCCCATGACGTCGCCGACGATCGACGCGCACTTGCGGTAGGGCCGCGTCGGCGTCAGGCCGTTCTCGGACATCGAGAACAGGACGCGGCGATGCACGGGCTTGAGGCCGTCGCGAACGTCGGGCAGCGCGCGCCCGACGAT
>JAWVGK010000348.1:0-4826 GCA_033855155.1 Solirubrobacteraceae bacterium
AGCGATTTGCTGGATGGGTCCGCAGAAGATGGAGTCGCGCGACGTACCGGACCCGAAGATCCTGAGCCAGGGCGACTGCATCGTGCGCGTCACGTCGACGGCGATCTGCGGCTCGGACCTGCACCTCTACGACGGCTACGTGCCGACGATGCAGCACGGCGACATCCTCGGGCACGAGTTCATGGGCGAGATCGTCGAGGTCGGCAAGGGCGTGAGCAACCTCGCCGTCGGCGACCGCGTCGTCGTCCCGTTCCCGATCGCCTGCGGCTCCTGCAACGCCTGCACGCGCGGGCTGTTCTCGCTCTGCGAGAACTCCAACCCGAACGCCTCGATGGCCGAGAAGATGTTCGGCGACGCGACGGCCGGGATCTTCGGCTACTCGCACCTCACCGGCGGCTACGCGGGCGGTCAGGCGGAGTACGCGCGCGTGCCGTTCGCCGACGTCGGGCCGATCAAGATCGAGAGCGACCTCGACGACGAGCAGGTCCTGTTCTTGTCGGACATCTTCCCGACGGGCTGGATGGGCGCCGAGAACTGCGACATCAAGCCCGGCGACGTGATCGCCGTCTGGGGCGCGGGGCCCGTCGGGCAGTTCGCGATCGCCAGCGCGTACCTGCTCGGCGCCGAGCGCGTGATCGCGATCGACCGCTTCGACCCCCGGCTGAAGATGGCGCGCGAGAAGGGCGGCGCCGAGACGATCAACTACGAGCAGACGTCGGTGCGCGAGGCGCTGCGCGAGATGACCGGCGGCCGCGGGCCCGATGCGTGCATCGACTGCGTCGGGATGGAGTCCCACCACCACAACCCCGGCATGCACGCCTACGACCGCGTCAAGCAGGCGACGCGGATGGAGAGCGAGCGCGGCGCAGCGCTGCGCGAGGCGATCATGAACTGCCGCAGCGGCGGGATCGTCTCGGTCATGGGCGTCTACGGCGGCTTCATGGACAAGTTCCCGATCGGGGCGATCATGAACAGGTCGCTGACGATCCGGTCGGGCCAGTGCCACGTGCAGCGCTACCTGCGCCCGCTGCTCAATCGGATCGAGAACGGCGACATCGACCCGAGCTTCGTCGTGACCCATCGCATGTCGCTCGATGACGCGCCGACGGGCTATGAGACGTTCAAGCACAAGCACGACGACTGCGTGAAGGTCGTGCTCAAGCCGTAGGACGGTCGGCCGTGCGGCGGGCGCCTCGCACGCGAGCGCCCGCCGCGTGTACTAGCCTGTCGGACCGGCGGTGCAGCTCAGGGGTCTCGCAAGGCTCCGCAGGCCGCCCGAACCCGAACGGCCTGTGCGCCGCGCGCCCGTCGCGTGTCGCCGTCGGTGGCCGACGAAGGACACCCACATGCGTCTCAGAACCCTGGGCGCCGTTTGCGCCTCGTGCGCGGCCTCGGCGCCCACCTCGCTGGTCCTGACCGATCCCGCCGCAGCCTCGCCGGTGCCCGTCGCACCGCCGCTGGCCGGCTCCGCGGCGGCCGGCCCACCCCCGCCCGTCGGCTCCGTCGCCGCGCTGACGACCCCGTTCGTGGCGCCCGCAAGCGCCTACGCCGCCGTCAAGGCGCGCCTCGTCGAGCGCAACGTCTTCCTCAAGCAGCGTCATCTAAGGCTGTTCGGCGAGCGCCTCACGCGCAGCGAGCGCAGCCACCGCCGTGAGATCCTGCAGCTGCTCAGCGCGGAGCGCGTCGCCGCGAAGAACGTGCGCCTGCGCCACGACATCCGCGAGCTGCGCGAGCGCCTGACGAGCGCCGCGCCGGACGTCCCGATCCCGGCCCAGCTGGCGGCGATCGCCCGCTGCGAGTCCGGCGGCGACCCGCGCGCGGTGTCGGCGAGCGGCATGTATCGCGGCAAGTACCAGTTCTCGATGGCGACCTGGCGCACGGTCGGTGGCCGGGGCGATCCCGCCGAGGCGTCCGAGACCGAGCAGGACCGCCGCGCGGCGATGCTCTACCGCCGCCACGGCGCCGGCCAGTGGCCGGTCTGCGGCCGCTGAGCGGCTGAGCCGGCCCGCCGACACCGCGGCGCCTCAGCGCAGCGCGACCAGCACGGCGAGGTCGTGGTTCATCCACGCGACCGACGCCTTGAGGCCCGCGTCGTGCAGCCAGCGCAGCTGGTCGTCGACGGAGCTCGGCTGGTCGATCTCGGGATCCAGCGGCGTCAGCGCCTGCGCCCCGTCGACTGGCACGACGACGTCGGCGAGCACGAACCGGCCGCCGTCGCCGAGCAGCTCGGCGACGCGCGTGAACAGCTCCGCCTTGCCGGCCGCGTCGAGGTGGTGGACCGTCAGCGCGGACATCACGAGGTCGTAGCGGCCCTGCGGCAGGGCGTCCTCGAGGCGCCCGAGCTCGAGCGTCACGTCGCGCCCCGCGAGCGCCTCGCGTGCGGCGGCGAGCATCCCGGCGCTCGCGTCGACGCCGAGCAGGCGCGCGCCCGGATGGGCGTCGAGGACGCGCCGCGCAGTCTCGCCCGTGCCCGTCCCGAGCTCGAGGATCGACTCGCAGCGCATCTCGCGCGTCGCGTGCACGAGCTCGTCCTGCAGGCGCTCGTAGTCGGGCAGCTCGCTGCGCATGAGCTGCAGGTAGGAGTGCGGATCCCAGTGAAACTGGCCCATGAAGGTCAACGGTAGCCCCTCGCCAGCGCGCTCCGCCACCGCGCCGGCAAGCCCACTAGCCTGCGCTCGATGGATCCCGTCAAGCTGCGCGCGCAGTTCCCCGTCATCGAACGGCTCGCCTACCTCAACGCCGGCACCTCGGGGCCGCTGCCGGGGCCGGCAGTCGGCGTCGCCGGCCAGGTGCTGCAGGAGTCCGCGCGCTCGGGGCGCGGCGCGCAGTACCACGAGCAATCGCTCGCGCTCGCGACGCAGCGCCGCGCGGCCTACGCGACGCTCCTGCACGCGCAGCCCGCCGACATCGCGCTGACGACCTCGACGAGCGAGGGCATCGTGCGGGTGCTCGCCGGCCTCGAGCTCGCGCCCGGCGACGAGGTCCTGACCTCCGACGAGGAGCACGCGGGCCTGCTCGGGCCGCTCGGCGCGGCACGCGCCCAGCGCGGCATCCGCGTCCGCATGGTGGCGTTCGAGCAGCTCGCCGACGCCGTCTGCGCCGCGACGCGCCTCGTCGCCTGCTCGCACGTCAGCTGGATCAGCGGCCGGCTCGCGCCGGACTTCAGCGCCGTCGACGTCCCGGTCCTGCTGGACGGCGCGCAGGGTGTCGGTGCCGTGCCGGTCGACGTCGCGAAGCTCGGCTGCGACTTCTACGCGGGCTCCGGGCAGAAGTGGCTCTGCGGGCCGGTCGGGACGGGCCTGCTGTGGGTCTCGCCGGCGTGGACCGAGCGCCTGCGCGCGACCGGTCCGACCTACCAGAACCTCGAAGACCCGGCCGCGGGGCTTGACGCGCTGCCCGCCGCCGGGGCGGCGCGCTTCGACACGCCGGCGCAGAGCCTCGAGGCCGCGGTCGCCGCCGCGACGGCGTTCGTCCTGCTCGCGGGCACCGGCTGGGCCGAGCTGCACGAGCGCGCCGCGTCGCTGGCGCAGTCGCTCGCCGAGTCGCTCGCCGAGCGCGGGCGCCGCGTCGTCGCCCGCGACCGCACGACGCTCGTGTCGTGGCACGACGACGACCCGGTCACCACGAAGGACCGCCTCGTCGCAGCCGGCGTCGTCGTCCGCGACCTCCCCGGGACGGGGCTGCTGCGCGCGTCGGTCGGCGCGTGGAACGACGAGGGCGACCTCGAGCGCCTGCTCGCGGCCCTGTGAGCGCGAGCGCGGCGCTGAACGAGCGCGCGCTGCGTGCGGCGGTCGCGGTCGCCGCCCGCCACGGCGTGCGCTGCGACGAGCCGGTCGTCCTGCGCGCGGCCAGCAACCTGCTCGTGCGCCTCGCGCCCGCCCCCGTCGTCGCGCGCGTGAGCACCGTCACCGCCACCGTCCGCGACGGCGACGCCTGGTACGCGCGCGAGATCGCGATGGCAAGCCACCTCGTCGCGGCCGGCGCGCCGGTCGTCGCACCGAGCGCCGAGATCGACCCCGGGCCCCACCACCACGACGGGCTGTCGCTGAGCTTCTGGACGTACGTCGACGAAGCCGGGCGGTCGCTCGACGCGCACGAGGCCGGCCGCCGCCTGCGCCTGTGCCACGAGGCGCTGGCGAGCTTCGCCGGCGAGCTGCCGCGCTGGGCGGTGCTCGACGAGGCGCACCGGGCCCTGGCGGGCCTCGAGTCCAGCGGCGCGCTGGACGCCGGCGACGCGGCGCTGCTGCGCCGCGCCGGCGAGCGGGCGCGGGCGCGGATCGATGCGCACGCTCCGGCGCTGCAGGCGATCCACGGCGACGCGCACCTGCACAACGTCATCAACGGCCCCGACGGGCCGTTGTGGAACGACTGGGAGGACTGCTTCCTCGGCCCGCGCGCGTGGGACCTCGGCTGCATGCACGCCGCGGCGCGCGCGTTCGGCGACGACCCGCTGCCGATCGCCGCCGCCCAGCGGGGCTACGGCGACGCGATCGGCGACGAGGCGATCGACGCCTGCGTCGAGGGGCGCCGCTTCCAGGGGACGGTCTGGGTCGTCGTCATGGCCGGGATCCAGCCTCAGCGCCAAGAGCGGGCGCGCGCACTGCTGGCTTGGTACCGCGAGCGCGACTGACGATCAGCGCTTGACCCAGGCCCCCGGGTCCGCCGTCAGCTCGGCGACGTGCGCGGGCAGCCGCCCGGACGCGACGTCGGCGAGCGTGACCTCGTCGAGCACGCGGCGCAGGCTCGCGCGCACGGCGATCCAGACGTCGCGCATCGGCTCGGCGCTGCCGGCGTAGTGCAGCTCGTCGGGCGAGCGGCCGCCGACG
>JAWVGK010000349.1:0-7752 GCA_033855155.1 Solirubrobacteraceae bacterium
AGGGCTCGTGACAGCCGACCTCGTCGCGCTGGCGGCCGCGCTGGGGAGCACCGTCTCGTTCGCGGCTTCGGACGCGCCAGATCCGCTCGGCTTGCTGGGGTTCCCCGCCGTCGTGGCGGCGGCCAAGGTGCTGGGGCTGTACAGCGGCGACGATCAGCGTATTCGCAAGACGACCGTGGACGACCTGCCGAATCTGGCGAGGCTCGGGGTGCTGCTCGTGCTGGGTCTGTGGCTGAGCGACTCGGTGCTCGTCGGCGCACCGGCCGGCAAGATGCAGGTGCTCGCCGTCGGCGCGATCTTCGTCGCCGTCGCCGCCGTCGTCCGCTGGCTCGCGCGCCGGCTGGCCACGCGCCGGCTTCCCCGCGAGCGCTGCCTGTTCGTTGGCGACGAGATGTCCTACCGGCGCGTCGCCGCCGTCTTCGCGCGCCGCCGGCTGAGCTCGGATCTGATCGGCCGCGCGACGATCGCGCCGCTGCTCGATGCGAGCAGCCGTTCGCCTCCCGGCGCAGACTCGCCGCTGCGCGAGCTCGTCGCCGCCGAGCGCGTGCACCGGGTCATCATCGGCCCGCACGCCTCGTCGAAGGCCGAGGCGTTCGAGCTCTTGGAGGCCGCACGGGCTGTCGGAGCGCGGATCTCGCTGCTCCCGGACATGCTCGAGGTCGTCGGCGCGTCGGTCGACCTCGACGACCTCTGGGGCGTCAGACTCCTGGGCGTGCGCCATCGCCAGCTCAGCGACTCCTCGATCCTCCTCAAGCGCGGCTTCGACCTCGCCGCCACTACCGTGCTGCTGATCGCGTTCGCTCCGCTGATGGCGGTCATCGCGGTGGCGATCGGGCTGGACTCGGGGAGGCCCGTCCTCTTCCGGCAGACCCGCGTCGGGCGCGACGGCGTGCCCTTTCGCCTCATCAAGTTCCGCACGATGGCGTCGCAGCCGCGGTCAAACGGCCGCGAGGAGGTCGTCGGCGAAGACCCGCGAACCACGGCCGTCGGGCGATTGCTGCGGCGCACGTCGCTCGACGGTCTGCCGCAACTCGTCAACGTGCTGCGCAACTCGATGAGCCTTGTCGGCCCGCGGCCGCTCGTGGCCCGGGAGGACCGCCGCGTCGTCGGCGCTCGTCGTGGCCAGCTGCAGCTCACGCCGGGCATCACCGGGCCGTGGCAGATCGCGGGCCGTTCGCACGTCGCAGCGGAGGAGATGGCAAAGCTCGACCACCTCTATGTCACGACCTGGACGCTGTGGCTCGACGTCAAGATCCTGCTGCGTACCGTGCCGTGCATCCTCGGCTCGCGTGGTTCGTAGGGCGACAGCCGCCGTAGGAAGGTGCATTACCCTGGCGCTCTGCCCCGGGCCCGCGACTTCTCAGCCGTCTACGACGAGCACGTCTGGCAGGTCTACGGCTTCTTCGCGTACCGGATGCAGACTCGCGCCGACGCCGAGGATCTCACGCAGCAGACCTTCGAGCGCGCGCTGAGGTCCTGGTCGCGCTACGACCCCGCCAAGGCGAGCGTCGGCACGTGGCTCATCGTCATCGCGCGCAACCTGCTCGTCGACCACTTCCGCGCCGACCGCAGCTCGCGCCAGCAGCCGCTCGACGAGCTCGATGGCGGACACGCGGCGCTCCGAGACGCCGGCGATGCGCCCGATCTGGGCCTCGCGCCCGATCTCGAGCGAGCGCTGGCGACGTTGAGCGCCCGCGAGCGCGAACTCGTCGCGCTGCGCTTCGGCGGTGAGCTGACCGGCCCGGAGATCGCCGAGACGACCGGTCTGAGCCTGGCCAACGTGCAGCAGATCCTGTCTCGTTCCCTGCGGCGTATGCGGGAGGTTCTCGACGAGAATGCCCCTGAGCGAGCCGGCGGCGACGGCTCACCGGGGTGATCGGAAACGGGAACTCGAGGCGCGACGTCCCTCCCCCAAAACGTGGTGCAAGAGGTCCCCTGATGGACGAATGGTCGATTCGCACTTCCTGTAATTCGACGAGTTGTCACGGCTTCGTCTGTTAGGTTGAGAGGGGAACGGGGCGACAACTAGACCGAGCGTCGCACGGGAGCGTCAAGGCTGGCGCTTCCAGAAAACCAACCCTATGGACCAGCCCAGAGCCCAAGAACGGGCGCACGAGCGATCGCCGTCGCAACAACGGCCCCGATCGAACGGCGCCCTCGGCCTTCCCAGGCCGGCGCTTGTCGATCCAGGAACGCCCGCGTGGCTTCAGATCGCCGAACGCCTCAACGTCGAGAGCGGCGTCCGCGAGCGACGCCTGCGGCGCACGCTGGCGCTGGCGGACGCGGCCGCGCTCGCGATCGCGCTCGTCGTGACCGTCAAGCTCGCCTCGCCCGACCCGCTCAACGCGTGGGCGCTGCTGCTGTTCCCCGCGCTCGTGGCGACGGCCAAGATCCTCGGCCTCTACGAGACCGACGACCAGCGCATCCGCAAGACCACGATCGAGGAGCTCCCGCGCCTCGCCCAGCTCGGCTCGTTGCTCGTTCTCGGCGTCTGGCTCGGCGACGAGCCGCTCCTCGGCGGACCGGCCGGCAAGGACCAGGCGCTCATGCTCGGCGCGGTCTTCGTCCTGTGCGCGATCCTCGGGCGCCGCGCCGCACGCAAGCGGCGGCCCGGCAACGTCGCGCGCGAGCGCTGCCTGTTCATCGGCGACCAGCCCTCCTACGACCGCCTGCGCGCGATCTTCGACCGTCACGACCTGCAGGCCGAGCTCGTGGACCGCGTCGCGGTCAACGAGGCGATGACGAACGGGGCGCCCGGCATCCCCGGTGAGCCGCAGGGTCTGCTCGAGATCATCGCCGGCGCCGGCGCTCATCGGCTCATCATCGGTGCGCACGCATTCACGAATGCGATGACGTTCGAGCTGTTGGAGGCCGCGCGCGACGCCGGAACGCGCGTCTCGCTGCTGCCGGACATGCTCGAGGTCGTCGGGTCCTCGGTCGACTTCGACGATCTCTACGGCGTCACGTTGCTGGGCGTCCGCCACACGCATCTCAGCCGCTCGTCGCAGCGCCTCAAGCGCGTCTTCGATCTCGCCGGCGCGGCGTTCCTGCTGATCCCGGTGGCGCCCGTGTTGGCGCTCGTCACGATCGCGATCCGGCTGGACTCCCGCGGCCCCGTGCTGTTTCGCCAGTGGCGGATCGGCCGCGAGGGCGAGCCGTTTCGGATCTTCAAGCTGCGCACGATGGTTCTCGGAGCCGAGCACCTCCAGGACGGGCTGCGCGACCTCAACGAGGCCGACGGGCTCTTCAAGATCTCCGACGATCCACGCATCACCCGGCTCGGCCACATGCTGCGGCGCACGTCGCTCGACGAGCTGCCGCAGATCTTCAACGTGCTGCTCGGCCAGATGAGCCTCGTCGGTCCGCGCCCGCTCGTCGCCGACGAGGACGGGCGCATCCTCGGCACGCGCCGCGGGCGCCTGCGCCTCACCCCGGGCATGACGGGCCAGTGGCAGATCTGCGGCTCCGCGAGGGTTCCGCTCGAGGACATGGTGAAGCTCGATCACCTCTACGTGTCCAACTGGACACTGTGGGGCGACCTCAAGATCCTGCTGCGCACCGTGCCCTACGTGATCGCCCGCAACGGCCAGTAGCCGCGTCTGGCGGGGCGCTCGGGAGGTCGCCTTGTCAGCGCGGGTGGCGCTTCTGCGTAGGTTGGTCACATGGCCCGCGTCCTATCCGCGCTCGTGGTGCTGCTGCTGATCGCGACGCCCTGCACCGCGATCGCCCGGGCGCCGCAGACGAACGCTCCGCCCGGCAACTCCGCGATCGACGAGTACCTCGAGACGGTGCCGGGGGCGACGGGCAATCAGCGCCCGCGCCAGCCCGGCGCAGCAGGCGGCTCGTCGAACGCGACGCTCACCCCCACCCAGCGCGCCCGCCTGGAGCGACTCGGCGCGGACGGCAAGACGCTGGCGGACGCCGTTGACGCGACGGCGCCGGCGGCTGCGTCACGCACGTCCACCCCGCTGCCGCTCACCGCGGGCGGGGGCTCGCCGCTGAGCGAGGTGCTCGACGTCGCCGCCGGCCGCGACGGCGGGGCGGGCATGGGAGCGCTGCTGCCCGCGATCCTCGTCGCCACGCTGGTCGGCGTCATCGCGCTCGTCGTCGTGCGCCGCCGGTCGGTGTCCTGATCGATTCCCGCCGACCGCGCATGGCGCCCGTGCGTCGCACGGTCCTGCTGGTCGCCGCCGCGCTGCTCGCCATGCCCGCTCCCGCGCAGGCCGCCGACGGCCTGGCGATCGGCTTCCTCGACGGCGTCTTCGCGGGGAACGTCGGCGAGAGCGCGCCGTGGCTCGGGCGCGCCGTCGACTCGGGCGCCGACATCCTGCGCATCGAGGTCGGCTGGGCGGCGGCCGCCCGGCCGGCCGACGCGCGCGACCCCGCCGACCCGGCGTACGACTTCAGCCGCGCCGACGCCGCGGTCGCGAATGCGACGGCGCGCGGTCTCAGGGTGCTCGCCTCGTTCACGGGAGCGCCGCCCTGGGCCGAGGGCCCGGGACGCCCGGCGACCGCGCAGCAGGGAAGCTGGAAGCCCGACCCGGCGGCCCTCGAGCAGTACGGCGCCGCGCTCGCGCGGCGCTACTCCGGAGCGTTCCCGGACCCGGCGCAGCCCGGCCGCATGCTGCCTCGCGTCGACGCCTTCCAGGTCTGGAACGAGCCGAACCTCGACAAGTACCTCAGCCCGCAGTGGAGCGGCGGGCGCACGTTCGCGCCCGCCCACTACCGCCGCATGCTCAGCGCCTTCTATCGCGGCGTGAAGTCCGTGCGCCCGGAAGCGCTCGTGGTCAGCGCCGGCACGGCCCCCTTCGGCGATCCGTTCCCCAACGGCCACCGCATCATGCCCGCGCGCTTCGTACGCGACATGCTGTGCCTGCGCCGCGCGAACGGCCGCCTGCGCGGCACGGGCTGTCCGAACCCCGCACGCTTCGACGTGCTCGCACACCACCCCTATTCGGTCGGCTTCCCGCGCCGCAGAGCGCTGAACGCCGACGACGTCTCGATCCCCGACATGGCCAAGCTCACGACGCTGCTGCGGGCCGCCGAGCGCAGCGGTGGTGCGCTGCCGCGCAAGCGCCACCGGCTCTGGGTCACCGAGGTCTCCTACGACTCCTCCCCGCCCGACCCGCAGGGCGTGCCGGTCGCCCGCCACGCTCGCTACCTCGAGCAGGCGTTCTACCTGCTGTGGCGTCAGGGCGTCGACACGATCACGTGGTTTCAGATCCGCGACCAGCCGCCCCAGCCGAGCTACGCGGCATCCAACCAGTCGGGCGTCTACTTCGCCGACGGCCGCCCGAAGCCGGCGCAGCGGGCCTTCCGCTTCCCGTTCGTCGCAGAGCGCGCCGGGCGCGCGGCGCTGCGCGTCTGGGGACGCGCGCCGCTGGCGGGATCGCTGCGCATCGAGCGGCGCACGGCTTCGGGCTGGCGGCTCGCGCGCACTGTCCGGGTGCCGCGGCACGGCACGTTCTTCGTGCGGATCGCGGCACGCGGCCGGACGAGCCTGCGCGCACGGGTCGACGGCGAGACCAGCCTCGTGTGGCGCGTGGGCCCGTCAGCCTGAGGGAGAGTCTCGCGTATGGACATACAACGCCCCGAAGTCTCGAACCAGGGAGAGCCCGTGCAGTCCAACCCGATCGTGCACCACCGAAGGCCGGGGCGCGCCCTGCGCATGTCGGTGCTGACCGTCGCGGTCGTCTGCGCCCTGGCCGGTGTCGCGCTGGGCGCGACCCTCACCGGCACCAACGGCGCGAACGTGCTCCTCGGCACGGCGCAGCCCGACACGATCAACGCTCTTGGCGGGAACGACATCGCCTACGGGTTCGCCATGAACGACCGCATCAGCGGCGGTGACGGCAACGACTTCCTCAACGGCGACGGCAGGATCATCTGCCCGCCCGGCGCGACGACCCTGCCGTACTGCACGCTCCTCAACAGCGAGACGGTGGGCGGCAACGACCGCATCAGCGGCGAGGACGGCAACGACCGCATCGAAGGCGGCCGCGGCAACGACCTCATCACCGGCGGACTCGGCCGCGACAGCATCCGGGGCGAGCGCGACGACGACCGCATCGACGGCGGCAGCGGCATCGACACGCTGAGGGGCGGCTCCGGAGACGACAAGGTCACGGGCGGCAGTGGCAACGACATCATCTTCGGCGACAGCGGCGCGGACCGCCTCACCGGCGGCACCGGAAACGACAGGATCAGTGGCGGCAGCGGCAACGATCGCCTGAGCGGGACCGCCGGCAAAGATCGTCTGCGGGGACGCGCCGGCAACGACGTCCTGATCGGCGGCTCGGCCAGGGACACGTTCTCGGGCGGCTCCGGCAAGGACAGGATCTTCGCCCGCGACGGCCTCAGGGAGACGATCGACTGCGGATCAGGCAGGGATGTCGTCCACGCAGACGGCAGCGACGACGTGTCGTCGGACTGCGAGGTCGTCGGTGGTTGAGCTCGACCGCCACGCCAGTCGATGGTCGCGTCGGAGCGCGACAGGAGCTGGCAACCGGTGCGATTAGTCAGCTAGGCGCGTCACGGCCCACGGTCAGATGGGCCGTTTGACACTCGCGCTTCAAAAACGGGGAGGTTCACCGCAATTGGTTCGCCGGCATGGAACGAGGATCCGCCGAGCCACCATCTCCGTTGATCAAGGGACAGGCCATGAGCACGAACCTCACAGACCGGCGTCGTCCGCGACTCACGCGCGCTACCTCGCTCGCTCTGATTCTCCCCGCCGTGTTCGCCACAGTGGCGGTCGCGGCGACCATCCCCGGGACGAACGGGCCGGATCTGCTCGTCGGAACCGACGGCGTCGACAGGATCAACGGCAGGGGCGGCAACGACACGATCTATGCCAACCCCGGCAACGATACGGTCTTCGGCGGCGCGGGAACCGACCTCATCCATGGCGGCAGCGGCCACGACGTGCTCGACGGCGACGACGGCAACGACACGATGTTCGGTGACGCCAACGACGTCACCTGCCCCCCCGGTGCGATCACCCTCGCCTATTGCTCGATGAGCTCCAGCGTCTCTGGCAACGACAGTCTCGACGGGGGCAACGGCGACGACACGCTGCGCGGCGGTGGCGGCAACGACGCTCTCCACGGCCGTGGCGGCGCGGACCTGCTCGACGGTGAGATCGGCGACGACGAGCTCGACGCTGAAAGCGGCGACGACCAGCTGCTCGGCGGCGTCGGCAACGACCGGCTCGCCGGCGACTCCGGCAACGACCGACTCGACGGCGGCGCCGGCAACGACCTGTCCTTCGGCCGCTCCGGCACCGACACGCTCAACGGCGAGACCGGCAACGACCAGCTCGCCGGCGGCTCCGGCAACGACACCGTAAACGGCGGCTCCGGAAACGACCATCTCACGGGTGACTCGGGCAACGACCATCTCAACGGCGACGACGGCAACGACGTCATCGTCTCCCGCGACGGGCAGGTGGACACCGTGTCGTGCGGTAGTGGCGGGGACGTCGTGCTCGCGGACCGGTTCGACATCATCGTCGCCGGCGGTGGCTGCGACCTCGTCCTGCGGCTGTAATGCCACCGCGGGAAGGCGCCCGGCCCCGTTGCTAGCCTGCGGCGGGTGCCAACGCTCGACGCCCTCCCGCTGCTGGCCTCCGGCAAGGTCCGCGAGATGTACGACCTCGGCGACCGCATCCTGATGGTCGCCTCCGATCGGATCTCGACGTACGACGTCGTGCATCCGACGCCGATCCCCGACAAGGGCAAGGTGCTGACCGCG
>JAWVGK010000350.1:0-4787 GCA_033855155.1 Solirubrobacteraceae bacterium
CTAGCCACGTTCGACCCGGCCCTGGACTCGCTCGTGAACGTCAACGACCCCGGCGAATACGCGGCGGCTCGCGATCGACCGGCGCCCTGCATCACCCTCACCATGCCGGGCGACGCCACGCCGCAGCCGCTACGCGCGGGGACGCTCGCCGCCGCGGCCGCCGCAGCCGGCGTGCCGCTCGTCGGCGCCACGATCGACGGCCACGGCCCGGTCGCCGACCCGCACGAACCGCTCGTCGCCGGCGACGCGTTGAGCTTCCGCGCGACAAGCTCGTGAACGCTCGGCCGTGGTACTTTCCGTGCCTCCCACCGGCCCCCGGCCGGGCGCCGCGGCCGTGTCGCATGGGCGTGCGCACCGTCGACAACGAGGTTCGAGCATGAGCACACAGCCCACGATCGCCAGCGACGCCGTGCATGTCGGCGGCCCGTACTGGGAGGAGCTCGCGGTCGGCGACCGGTACGTCGAGTTCCCGGCGATGACGCTCACCGAGGGCCACGCCGCGCTGCACCAGTCGATCGTCGGCGACCGCCTGCGCCTCGGGCTCGACGCGACGCTGTCGGAGAAGGTCGCCGGACGGCGCCTCGCGCACCCGATGCTCGTCTGCGACGTCTCGATCGGGCAGTCGACGCTGCCGACCCAGCGCGTCATCGGCAACCTCTTCTACCGGCGCCTGATGCTACGCCGCCTGCCGGCCGTCGGCGACACCCTCAAGACGACGACCGAGATCGTCGCGCTGAAGCGCAACAGCATCAAGGAGGGCCGCAAGCCGACGGGCCTCGCGGTCCTGCACATCGTCACGACCGACCAGGAGGATCGCGCGATCCTCGACTACTGGCGCTGCGCGATGCTGCCGATCGCCGACGTCGACGCCTCGCAGCCGCACGCCGACGACCTCGCGCAGTTCCCGGCCGACCTGCCGCCCGACGCGCTGCACGCGACGCTCGACGGCCTCGACCTCGACGCCTACCGCGCCGCCGTCCCGGGCGCGCACTTCGCCGACGTCAGCGCGCCGGCGACGTGGATCGTCGACGGCGGCGACAGCGTCACGGGCGCGACCGAGCTCGCGCGCCTGTCGCTGAACATCGCCAAGGCGCACACCGACCCCGGCTCGCATCACTCCGGCAAGCGCCTCGTCTACGGCGGCCACACGATCGGGATCGCCGCCGCGCAGCTGACGAAGGTGCTGCCGAACCTCGTGACGATCATCGGCTGGCATCACTGCAACCACCTCGCGCCGGTCTTCGAAGGCGACGTGCTGCGCAGCACCGTGCAGCTCGAGGGCACCGAGGCGCTGCCCGGCGGCGGCGGCCTGGTGACGCTGCGCATCGAGGTCGCGGCGCAGCGCGCCGACGGCGCGACCGACGACGTACTCGACTGGCGACTGGTAGGAGCGATGGCATGAGCGACGGGATCCTGCACGGCGTCCGCGTGATCGAGGGCTCGGCGTTCGTCGCCGCGCCGACGGCCGGCATGACGCTCGCGCAGCTCGGCGCCGACATCATCCGCTTCGACGACCCGCGCGGCGGCTTGGACCACAAGCGCTGGCCGCTGACGAGCGACGGCGACAGCCTCTTCTGGTCGGGCCTGAACAAGGGCAAGCGCTCGCTGACGGTCGACCTGCGATCCGACGAGGGCCGCGAGACGCTGACGCGGCTGATCACGGCGCCCGGCGACGGCAACGGCATCTTCCTGACCAACTTCCCGGCTCGCGGCTGGATGAGCTACGAGGCGCTGAGCGAGCGCCGGCCCGACCTCGTCATGGTCGTCATGAGCGGCAACCACGACGGCTCGTCGGAGGTCGACTACACCGTCAACCCGTCGGCCGGCTTTCCCGAGGCGATGGGGCCGCGCGACTCCGCCGTGCCGACGAACAGCCTGATGCCGGCGTGGGACACGGCGATGGGCGGCCTCGCGGTCGTCGGACTGCTCGCCGCGCTGCGCCATCGCGACCGCACCGGCGAGGGCCAGCTCGTGAAGATCGCGCTGTCGGACGTCGCGTTCGCGACCGTCGGCAACCTCGGGCGCATCGCCGAGGTCCAGCTCGAGGGGCGCGACCAGCCGCGCGACGGCAACTACCTCTACGGCGCCTTCGGCGGCGACTTCCCGACCGCCGACGAGCGCCGCGTGATGGTCGTCGCGCTGACCTCGCGCCAGTGGAAGGCGCTGAAGGAGGCGACGCAGACCGAGGAGCTGTTCGCGACGATCGAGCAGGCCACCGGCCACGACTTCCGCGGCGAGGCCGGCCGCTACAAGGGCCGCGACCTTATCCGCGAGCTGCTGACGCCGTGGTTCGCGGCGCGCACGCTCGAGCAGATCCGGTCGGCGTTCGCCGGCACCGGCGTCTCGTGGGGGCCCTACCAGACCTTCCGGCAGCTCGTCGCGGAGGACGCGCGCTGCTCGACGGCGAACCCGATGTTCACCGACGTCGAGCATCCCGTCGGGACGTACCTCACGCCGGCGTCGCCGCTGGACTTCTCGCGCAGCGGGCGGCTGCCCGCGCGGCCCTCGCCGCGGCTCGGCGAGCACACCGACGAGATCCTCGCCGAGCTCGAGCAGTCCGCCCCGGCGGCGTCGGACGCCGCCCCGGCCGCCTCCTGAAACGCGCCGTTCGTACAGACTTGCCGCATCGAGTCGCCGCGATGGCGCTCGGACTACACCATTGGCCAGTGCGCGCCGGCTGTCAGAAGCGCAGCATGGCGTTCGGCAGCTTGGATCCCGAGAAACGGTTCCGACCTGACCTAGCGCGCCCATCCGTCGTTGCCCCACGACAGGGCGTGCTCCAGGTGGCGGGAGGTCATGGAATGGCGCTCGCGGCTTGGCCTGGCTCCGTCGGCGGCCGTGCTAGGCCGCCGGCGGACGCCGGCGTTCTGGCGCGGCGCCATCGCGCCGCCGCGGCGCCAGCGCCCGCCACGCCGCCGCGGCGCCAGCGCCCGCCCTGGCGCCACCGCGTCGCCCGCCGCCAGCGCCCGCCACGGCGCACTGCGTCGCCCGCCGCCAGCGCCCGCCACCGCGACCCTGCCGGCGCCGCGCTCAGGCCGCGACGAGCGCGTGCATGTGCGCGTACCGGCTGGCCTCGGTGCGGTTGGCGACGCCGAGCTTGCGGTACGTGTTGGAGAGGTGGAACTTCACCGTCTGCTCGGTGACCCACAGCGAGCGCGCGATCTGGCCGTTGGTATGGCCCTCGGCGGCGAGCAGCAGGATCTCGAGCTCGCGCCGCGTCAGCGGGCACGGCTCCGCAGCCACGCGCGGCGGGCTCTCGTAGCGATGCACGATGTTGCCGCGCACGACCTCGCGCAGCATCGTCCCGAGGCTGACGGGGTGCATGGTCTTCGACAGCACGGCGTCGGCGCCGGCCTCGAACGCTTCGGCGAGCCATTCGTCGTCCATGCGCGTCGTCAGCAGCAGCAGCTTCGCCGCAGGCGCGTGGTCGGTCGCCTCGCGCAGGCGTTCGACCGCCAGGCGGGTGTCCTCGAGGTCGTCGACGAGCACGACGTCGGGCTGGTGCTCGACGAGCGCGTCGCGCGTCGGCGAGTGGCCGTCGACGAACCCGACGACCTCGAAGCCGGACGTTTGGCGTAGGGCGAGGCGGATCGCGTGTACGGCGAGCGAGCGGTCCGCGACGATGAGCAGGCGCTTCATCCCGATGCCTATGACGCCACGGGCGCAGCGGCGAGCACGCCGGCCCCGGTGCCCGACGACGAGTGCAGGATCATGTCGGCGGCCTCGTTGCGCGAGCGCACGCCGAGCTTCGAGAACGCCGACGAGAGGTGGCACTTGACCGTGCTCTCCGCGAGGTACAGCTCGCCGGCGATCGACTTGTTGCTCATGCCCTCGACGACCATCCGCAGCACCTGCTTCTCGCGCGTCGACAGCGTCGGCCGGTCGAGCTCCAGGCGTCCCGCGGCCGGAACGACCGTCTGTCCCGCGATCACGGAGCGCACCGCCAGCGACAGCGTGCTCTCGAGCTCGGTCTCGAAGACGACCGCGTCGGCGCCCGCCTCGAGCGCCCGGCGCACGCCGCGCCGCGAGTCCTCGGGCATGACCGCGACCAGCCGCGTCTGCGGGAGGCTGCGGTGCATGCGGCGCATCTGCTGATCGCGCTGGGTGACGCCGCGGCCGCAGCCGACGATCAGGACGTCCGGCTCGGCGCCGTCGCCGGCGCGGATCTGCGCCGTCCGGTGTGCGCGAACGGCGACCCGCAACCCGTCGGCGGTGAGCGCGCTCTCGATGCGGCGCGCCGCGAGATCGTCGGCGGCCAGCATGGCGATCACCGGTGTGCTCGCGCGCTTCACGCCCCTGCCCGTGCAATCGAGCGTCATCTGTTGCCTCCCGTGGCTTCTAGCGATCGGCGCGATCTCGGCCGCACCGTCGTACCTGTCCGTGTGGTGTCCGGCATGTTGGTTCCTAGTCCTCGTTGGCCCCTGGTCGTTCCACGACCACCAACGACTCTCAGGATCCCACCTTCCTCGTACTTGCACATCGGCGTTAGCCACGTGATCGGGTGCCGAACCGCGCCGTGTATCTGCGTGTCCAGGCAGGCGCGAAAGCGCGCTTCGTGCAGCTCCTTGGTGCAGGAACTCGCAATCCTTGGCGCCGTGCACGTCGCATCGCGGCGGCGCCGGCGACCGCTGTAGGCCGTCGCAGCGCCGATCGCAGCGGCGCGCCGCGCATGGTCACGCGCGAGCGGGCCGCGAGCGTATAATCGGCGGCCGTGCGGATGTAGCTCAGTTGGCTAGAGCGTCTGCTTGCCATGCAGAAGGTCGAGGGTTCGAGTCCCTTCATCCGCT
>JAWVGK010000351.1:0-4317 GCA_033855155.1 Solirubrobacteraceae bacterium
CGCGCGCCGAGCAGCTGCGCGCCGAGCTGCACGAGCACGGCCGCCGCTACTACGTGCTCGACGACCCGACGATCGGCGACGACGAGTACGACGCGCTGCTCGACGAGCTGCGCGCGCTCGAGGCCGCGCATCCGCAGCTCGTCACGCCCGACTCGCCGACGCAGCGCGTCGGCGGCGAGCCGGTCTCGTCGCTGCCGAAGGTCCACCACGAGATCCCGATGCTGTCGCTCGCCAACGCGCGCTCGGAGGAGGAGCTGCGCGCATGGGTCACGCGGATGCGCACCCATCTCGCGCGCGAGGGGATCGAGGACCCGGCGTTCGAGTTCGTCGCCGAGCCGAAGATCGACGGGCTGGCGATCTCGCTGCTCTACGAGGACGGCGTGCTCGTGCGCGGCGCGACGCGCGGCAACGGCGAGGTCGGCGAGGACGTGACGCACAACCTGCGCACGATGCCGACGATCCCGCTGCGCATCGACGACGCGCCGGCGCTGCTCGAGGTGCGCGGCGAGATCTACATGTCGCTGAAGGACTTCGCCGGCCTGAACGAGCGCCGCGCCGAGGCCGGCCTGTCGACGTTCATGAACCCGCGCAACGCCGCCGCCGGCACGATCCGCCAGCTCGACCCGCGCCTTGCGCGCGAGCGCCCGCTGTCGATGTGGGCGTACGGCATCGCTCGCACCGATGGCGTGCGCTTCGCCTCGCACTGGGACTCGCTGGAGTGGCTGCGCGCCCACGGCTTCCGCGTGAACTCCGACATCCGGCTGCTGCGCTCCGAAGACGAGGTCGTGGAGCAGTGCCTCGCCTGGCAGGAGCGTCGCGGCGCGCTGGACTTCGAGATCGACGGCGTCGTCGTCAAGGTCTCGGACCTCGAGCTGCAGCGCCGGCTGGGCGTCGTCGGGCGCGACCCGCGCTGGGCGATCGCGTGGAAGTTCCCGCCGACGACGAAGGTCACCGTGCTCAAGGACGTCATGTGGAACGTCGGCAAGTTCGGCGACCTGCACCCGTTCGCGATGCTCGAGCCGGTGCACGTCGGCGGCGTCACCGTGAAGCTCGCGACGCTGCACAACGAGGAGGACCTCGCGCGCAAGGACGTCCGCGTCGGCGACGAGGTGATCGTGCTGCGCGCGGGCGACGTCATCCCGCAGGTGCTCTCGCCCGCGCCGCACGCCGTCGAGCGTCCGGACCGCTCGCCGCCGCCGCGCCCGCCCGAGCACTGCCGCACGTGCGGCACGAAGACCGTCAAGCCGGCCGACTCGGTCTTCACGAAGTGCCCCAACCGGCTGTGCCCCGAGCGCCAGTGGCAGCTGCTCAAGCACTTCGTCTCGCGCGGCGCGATGGACATCGACGGGCTCGGCGAGAAGCAGGTCTCGCAGCTGCAGGAGGCCGGGCTCGTGCGCACGGCGGCCGACTTCTACCGGCTGACGGCGCAGCAGCTGCTCGAGCTCGACCGCTTCGGCGAGATCTCCGCGGCGCGGACGATCGAGAACATCGCCACGTCGCGCGAGCGTCCGTTCGGCCGCGTGCTGTTCGCGATCGGCCTCGAGGAGGTGGGCTTCGTCACCGGGCGCAACCTCGCGCAGCGCTTTCGCTCGATCGACGCGCTGCTGGCGGGGAGCGTCGAGGAGATCGTGCAGACCCCGGGCGTCGGCCCGAAGATGGCCGAGCGCATCCACGAGCAGCTCGCCGAGGAGCAGATGCGCGCGCTGATCGCCGACCTGCGCGCCGTCGGCGTGCGCATGCAGCTCGAGGGGCCGCCGCCGGGCGAGGGTCCGCTGGCGGGCAAGACGTTCGTGCTGACCGGCACGCTACCCGACCTCACGCGCGAGCAGGCGACCGAGCGCATCGAAGCCGCAGGGGGACGGGTCACGTCGGGCGTGTCGAAGAAGACCGACTATGTCGTCGCCGGCGCGTCGCCGGGATCGAAGCTCGAGAAGGCCGAGCGACTCGGCGTGGCGGTGCTCGACGAGCCCGGGCTGCTGGGCCTGCTGGCGTAGTTCGCGCGACTACGGCGCGCCCGCGCCGCCGTCGGGCTGCGGCGCCGTCGCATCGAGGCGCGCGATCGCGGCCGCGATGCGGTCCTGGATCGCGCGCGCGCCGGTGAAGCTTGTGACGCGGTTCATCAGCAGCGCGAAGCCGACCTTGCGCGCGTCGCGCGTCTGGCAGTAGCCGGCCAGCGCGCTGACGCCGCGCAGCGTGCCGGTCTTCACGCGGCAGCGCCGGTAGGCGGCTGTCGCGCGCATGCGATCCTTGACGGTGCCGGTCACGCCGGCGAGCGCGAGCGAGCCGCGGAACGCGTCGCCGCCGGCGTCGGGGTCATCCATGCGCGCGAGCAGGTCGACGACGTCGCGCGGCGTCGTGCGGTTGGAATGCGACAGGCCCGATCCGTCGAGCACGCGCGGGTGCAGGCCGATCTCGCCCCACGTCGACTGCACGACCGCCGCGCCGGCGCGCGTCGAGCCGTCCGTGCCGAAGCGCCGGCCGAGCGCCTTGAGCAGCATCTCGGCCGCGAAGTTGTTCGACGGCACGTTGACGAAGCGGATCAGCGTGCGGACGTCCATCGAGGGCTGCCGCGCGATCTCGCCAGCGGCCGGCGGCGCGACGCCCGCGCGTGGCTTGCCGGAGCTGCGCACGCCGATCGCGCGCAGCTGCACGGCGAAGCGCTCGGCCGCGAAGCGGGCGGCGTCGAGCTGCAGCGCGCGGCCGAGGAAGCCGCGGTCGAAGGACAGCGCGCTGAGCACGCCGCCGAGGTCGGGGTCGTAGGCGCTGCCCGCGCCCGAGCGCAGCCGGTCGAAGGCGCTCTCGTCGCCGACGACGGCGCCATCGACGGCCGTCACGCCGGCCGCCCTCACGGCCGCGGCGAGCTGCGCCGCCGACGTGGCGCCGAAGAACGGGTCGCCCGCGCCGACGAGGACGAGGTCGCCGTGCAGCACGCCGGCCGGATCCACCACCGCGTCGCTGACGGCACGCGTGTCGAGCGTCGCCCGCGGACCGAGGCGCAGCAGCGCCGCCGCCGTCGTGTAGAGCTTCTCGACGGACGCGGGCACGCGCGTCGTGCTCGGGCGCAGCGCGAACAGCACGCGGCCGCTGCCGAGATCGCGCACGTAGGCGCTCGAGGACGGGCTCGCGCGGCGCATCTCGCGCGCCAGCGCGCTGTGCAGGTCGGCGTCGTCGAAGGCCGCCGCCGGGGCCGCGCCGGCCGCGGCCGCGACGAGCGTCAGCAGGACTGCGAGGAGCCGTGCCATCTTCGGGACACAACAGCACGACGGCCTCGAAGGTGCGCCGCCGGTGCCCGAGCAGGCTCGCCGATGGCGCTCAGCCGGTCCGCCGCGCGCCGTAGACTTCGACCATGGGCAAGGTCGTCAAGCTGGAGCCTGAGGCCAAGGATCGGGCCCGCGCCAAGGCCATGCGACGCCCGCAGCGTTCGAAGACCGCGCTCGTGCTCGGCGGCGGCGGCTTCACCGGTGGCGTCTACGAGATCGGCGCCCTGCGCGCGCTCGACCTGCTGACGGTCAACCGCACGGTCAACGACTTCGAGGTCTTCGTCGGCACGAGCACCGGATCGTTCGTCGCCGCGCTGACGGCCAACGGGATCAGCCCCGAGACGATGATGCGCGTCGTCGACCGCCAGCAGCCGACGCCGTTTCGGGACTTCGACCTCGGCAGCCTGCTGCGCCCGAACGTCGCGGGCTTCGCGCGCAGCGCGGTGACGCTGCCGCTGCGCGCCACGCAGCTGCTCGCCGGCGTCGCGTCGCAGCTCGGGCAGGTGTCGGCGATGGACCTCGTGCTCGGGCTCGCGGACGGTCTGCCGTCGGGCGCGTACACCGGCGCGGGCCTCGAGCGCTATCTGCGCAACGTGCTCGACGACCCCGATCGCAGCGACGACTTCCGCCGACTGTCGGCCGAGCTGTACATCCCCGCCACCGACCTCGACACCTGCGAGCGGGTCGTGTTCGGCGACGAGGGCTGGGACGACGTCCCGATCTCGACGGCGGTGCGCGCGTCGACGGCGCTGCCGATGGTCTACACGCCGGCCAAGGTGCGCGGTCGCGAGTTCGTCGACGGGGGCGTCGTGTCGACGACGAACCTCGACATCGCGGTCAACGCGGGCGCGAAGTTCATCGTCGTCGTCAACCCGCTCGTGCCGTTCGTCAACGACTTCAGGACGAAGGTCCGCACGCTGACCGGGACGCGCACGCGCCGCGTCAGCGACATGGGCTTCCCGTCGATCGGCTACCAGGTCTTCAAGATGGTGACCTACCAGCGCCTGCACGAGATGGCGCGCCAGTGGGAGCAGCGCTACCCGGGCGTCGACATCGT
>JAWVGK010000352.1:0-3971 GCA_033855155.1 Solirubrobacteraceae bacterium
ACCGCGCGACGGCCGAAGCGGTCAACTGCGCGGGCGCCGGCAACGTCGCCGCCGCGGCCGCCGAGGCCGGCGCGACGATCGTGCACGTCTCGACCGACTACGTCTTCGACGGCTCCAAGCGCGAGCCCTGGCTGGAGTCCGATCCGACGGGCCCGCTCGGCGTCTACGGCGAGACGAAGCTCGCCGGCGAGCAGGCGGTCGCGGACGCCAACGCCCGGCACGTCGTCGTGCGCACGGCGTGGCTGTTCGGCGCCGGCGGCCGCAACTTCGTCGACACGATGCTCGCGCTCGGCGCGCAGCGCGGCGAGGTCTCCGTCGTCACTGACCAGATCGGCTGCCCGACCTGGACCGTGCACCTCGCCGGCGCGCTCGTGCGGCTCGCCGAGCCCGCGGTCTCGCCCGGCGTCCACCACGTCGCGGCGGCCGGGGCATGCTCGTGGAACGAGCTCGCGCGCGAGGCGTTCGAGCTCGCGCGCCTGGACTGCCAGGTCCTGCCGGCGACGACGGCGCAGTTCCCGCGCCCCGCGCAGCGACCCGCCTACAGCGTGCTCGGCAGCGAGCGGCCGGACGCGATCGCGCTGCCGCCGTGGCGCCAGGGCGTCGCGGAGTACCTCGCGACGCGGGTGGCGGCATGACCATCGCGGATCCACCGCATCTCGCGACGCCGAGCGATCCGCGATCTTCGGTGGATCCAGGATGAGGCTGCTCGTCTGCGGCGGCGCCGGCTTCATCGGCTCGAACTTCGTGCGCCTGCGCCTGCGCGACCACGGCGACGACGTCGTCGTGCTCGACAAGCTCACGTACGCCGGACGCGAGGAGAACCTCGCCGGCCTCGACGTCGGCTTCGTGCACGCCGCGATCGAGGACGCCGGCGCGGTCGCGACGGCGATCGCGGGCGTCGACGCGGTCGTGAACTTCGCCGCCGAAACGCACGTCGACCGCTCGATCGCCGAGCCCGACGCGTTCGACACGACGCACGCGGTCGGCACGTGGGTGCTGCTCGAGGCCGCGCGCGCGGCCGGCGTGCGCTACCTGCAGGTGTCGACCGACGAGGTCTACGGGTCGATCGAGGAGGGCTCGTTCACCGAGAGCTCGCCGCTGGCGCCGTCGTCCCCCTACAGTGCGACGAAGGCCGGTGCCGACCTGCTCGTGTCGAGCTACTTCCACACGTACGGCTTGCAGACCGTCATCTGCCGCGGCTCGAACAACTACGGCCCGTACCAGTACCCCGAGAAGCTCATCCCGCTGATGATCCTCAACGCCCTGCACGGCGATCGCCTGCCGGTCTACGGCGACGGCATGCAGGTGCGCAACTGGCTCTACGTCGAGGACTTCGCGCGCGGCATCGGCCACGTCCTCGAGCACGGCGCCGCCGGCGAGGCCTACAACGTCGGCGGGCCCGACGAGTGCCCGAACATCGAGGTCGTCCGGCGGATCATCGAGCTGACCGGCGCCGACGACGGGCTGCTGGAGTACGTCACCGACCGCCCCGGTCACGACCGCCGCTACTCGCTGGGCTCCGACAAGGTCCGCGCGCTGGGCTGGGAGCCGCAGATGCACTTCGCCGAGGGCCTCGAGCGGACCGTCGACTGGTATCGCGACAACCCCGACTGGTGGCAGCCGATCCGCTCGGGCGACTACCGCGCCTACTACGAGCGCCAGTACGGCTCGAAGATCAAGGACTGACGCTCGTCAGGAGCGCAGCAGGTCGATCTTCCAGGCGGCGCCGTCACGCGTGAGCTGGAGCGTGTCGGTCTTCTCCTTGGAGCCCTTGCCGGAGACGATCTTCGCGGTCGCGCTGTCGCCCGCGATCGTCACGTCGTCGACGGTCAGGTCGAGGTTGTCGGCGTCCTTGAAGGCCTGCTTGACGGCGGTCTTGCAGTTCGTGCCCTGCTGCTTGAGCTGGCGCAGCAGCCGGTCGGTCAGCAGCTTCGTGCAGACGGTGGCCGGATCGTTCGCGCGCGCCGCCTTCTCAAGCGCCTCGACCGGCGCGGCGACCTTCTGCTCCTCGCCCTTGAACTGCTTCGTCGAGTCGGCGGGTGCGCCGCCGCAGCCGGCGACGGCGACGGCGACGAGGCAGAGGGTCGCAAACGTTCTCACGGAGGTCGGGAGCCTATCTAGACTGCGCAGCGGTGACCCCTGAGCTCAAATCCTCGCAGGCGCCGATCCCGCGGGGCCGGCACGCCCCACCGCTGGAGGTCCGCCTCGAGGTCCAGAAGCAGCGCCTGTTCGAGGCCGCTGCGGCCGTCTTCTCGCGCGTCGGCTACGCCGAGGCGAGCGCGGAGGCGATCAGCCGCGAGGCCGGGATGTCGAAGGCGACGTTCTACGAGCACTTCGCCAACAAGGAGGAGTGCCTCGTGGCGCTGTTCGAGTACGCGTCGACGTCGTTCGCGAAGGCGCTGACCGAGGCCTCCAGCGGCAGCGGCCTGGACTTCGAGTCACGCCACCGCGCCGGCCTGCGCGCGGTGCTCGAGAGCATCGAGGCGAGCCCGACGATGGCGCAGGCGATGCTCGTCGAAACCGTCGGCGCGGGGCCGCGCGTGGCGGAGCTGCGCGACCGCGCGCTGAGCTCGATCGCCGAGACGATGTACCGCCAGACCGTCCGCGCGGAGAAGCGCGGCGGCGGGCCCGCATACGCCTCGACGGACGACGCGTTCGCGATCGTCGGGGCGGCATTCGAGCTCATCTCGCGCCAGCTGCGCACCGGCCATCCCCAGCGGGTCACCGACCTGCAGCCGCTGATCGAGCGCCTGATCCTCGGGCTGCTGTCCCAGCCGCCCGGCGATCCTCGACGTTGACGGCCGAGTCGCTCGCGGACGTCGAGCGCGAGGTCGTCGGCTGCCGGCGCTGCCCGCGCCTGGTCGCCTGGCGCGAGCAGGTCGCACGCGACAAGCGCGCGTCGTTCGCGGGCGAGACCTACTGGGGCCGGCCGATCCCAGGCTTCGGCGATCCTGACGCGCGCGTGCTCCTGCTCGGCCTCGCGCCCGCCGCGCACGGCGCCAACCGCACCGGCCGCGTCTTCACCGGCGACCGCTCGGGCGACTTCCTGTTCGCCGCGCTGCACCGGACCGGCTTCGCCAACCAGCCGACCTCACGCCACGCCGGCGACGGGCTCGCGCTGCGCGGCGCGTGGATTACGGCCGCGGTGCGCTGCGCGCCGCCCGCCAACAAGCCGACACCGCAGGAGCGCGACCGGTGCCTGCCGTTCGCCGTCCGCGAGCTCGCCGCGCTCGCGGACGTGCGCGTGATCGTCTGCCTCGGCGCCTTCGCGTGGGACGCGGCGCTGCGCCTGGTCGCCGCCGCCGGCGTCGCGACGCCGCGCCCCCGCCCGCGCTTCGGCCATGAGGTCGAGCTCGAGCTCGGCGCCGGCGCGCCGCTGCTGCTCGGCTGCTTTCACCCCAGCCAGCAGAACACGTTCACGGGAAAGCTCACGCCGGCGATGCTCGACGACGTGCTGCTGCGCGCGCGGGAGGTCGCGGGGGCTGGCAGGGGATGACCTGCGGCGAGGCGCGCGACGCCGATCTTGAGAGGTGTGCCCTCCGGGCCGGCCGCGGGTCACCCGCCAATGCGGTCACTCACCGGCCGCAATCGAGGCTAGCCTGAAGGACTCGTGGCGCTGTCGCACTTCACACCCACCGTCCGCGACTGGTTTCAGTCGGCGTTCGAGGCGCCGACCGAGGTCCAGGCGCTGGCGTGGCCGGCGATCGCGACCGGTGAGCACACGCTGATCTCCGCGCCAACCGGCTCGGGCAAGACGCTCGCCGCGTTCCTGTGGGCGCTCGACCGCCTCGCGCGCGAGCCCGCCGATCACACCCGTCTCGTCTACGTGTCGCCGCTGAAGGCGCTCGCCTACGACATCGACCGCAACCTGCGCGCGCCGCTGCGCGGCATCGGCGCCGCGGCGTCATCGAAGGTGGACCTCAGCGTCGGCGTGCGCACCGGCGACACGCCACAGCGCGAGCGCGCCGCGA